>JAQYVS010000109.1 GCA_030145365.1 Desulfofustis sp.
TCGGTAATCGTTGAAGATTGGAACCAACGAAATATTTATTCTTATTTATCTGAGCTTTACAGCGAGATCTGGGTTTATGGCAACCAGGACATCTATGACCCGGTAACTCTGTATGAAATACCTCAAAGCATCCGCAACCGGGTAGTCTTTACCGGCTATATTCCCAGAATAAAGAAACACAGCAGAATCAGAAAAAAGATTCGGCGGCAATATCGGATTTTACCCGACGACACCTTTATTCTGGTTACCACCGGCGGCGGTGGAGACGGTTTTGATGTGGTGGATCATTTCGTGGCTATGCATGATTATTTCCCAACATCCCTACCGTTTAAAAGTTTAATCATTACCGGTCCGTTCATGCAGAAACGGGATCGGGAAAAGCTGAAAAAAAGAGCCCGGGTTTACGGCATCAAAACCTTACCGTTTCACCCCCGTCTTGAAGAACTGATCCAGGCTGCAGATCTCGTCATTTCCATGGGCGGTTACAACACCATTTGTGAAATTCTGACCCAGCAGACCCCGGCCTTGATCATCCCCAGAGAAACCCCGCGTAAAGAACAATTGATCAGGGCTCAGTGTCTCAAGAAACAAAACCTGATCGATTACATTGCCTGGCATGATATAACCCCGCAGCTGTTGCGTGAAAAGATATTCTCGGTCCTGGACAGAGCCGAAGACTACTCACGGGCTATGGCGCAGTTCCGTCTAACCGGTCTGGATACCATGCTTGAGCGCTTGAAATATTTCCGCACCGGCAGCAAGACATCATGAGTTGAATGATGAGTGTTACCCAGACAACGCTTGCCTACATTCTCAAAGGTTACCCGCGAGTTTCAGAAACCTTTATATCCAACGAGATATTGCTTCTCGAGCGTCTCGGTTTTTCACTCAGGCTCTTTCCCATGCGCAAAGGCAGAGAAGACTTCTGTCACGATTCGGTCAAACAGATTAAAGCAAAGGTAGATTACCTCCCCACCGAACTGCTGATAGATCTGCCCAGGTTGATCGGTCCCAATATTGTCTGTGCAGTTAAAAACCCCGGACGATACCGACAAGCACTCGCGACTGCTTCGATCAGGTTCCGCCGGACCAAGAAATCGGCAACCTTCAAACATCTGTTCCAAGCAGGCTACCTGACCAGCAAGCATCTTGTAAAAGATCCTGCAATCGCTCATCTGCATGGACATTTTGCCCACTCCCCGACATCGGTTACCATGTTTGCCTCACTGCTCTCCGGTCTGCCGTTCAGTTTTACCGCCCATGCCAAAGATATTTACACCTCGCAGCCTGACCAGCTGAAAGAAAAAATTGCCAAAGCGACCTTCGTTACCACCTGTACCAGGCATAATAAAGAATACCTGGAACAGCTGATCGGGCCAGATCGGAGAAACGCTGAAAAAGCGACTCCTATCTATTGTATCTATCACGGGATTGACCTTGGTCTGTTTAACAACGATTCGATAAAAATTCAGACGCAGCAACCTTATAAGCTGTTGACCGTTGCCCGCATCACCGAGAAAAAAGGATTACCCACCGTCTACCATGCGCTGAGACAACTCCTGGATCGTGGTATTGATTTTGAGCATGTTCTCATCGGCGACGGCGATGATCGATCTAAGATCCTCGAATTAATACAAGAGCTTGGGCTCAACGACCGGTGCCGCTGGCTTGGTTCAACCACGCACGGCCAGGTGCTTGAAGAATTCACCCGGAGTGATCTTTTTATTCTCGGTTGCGAAATTGCCAAAGACGGCGACCGAGACGGGGTACCCAATGTCCTGGTCGAGAGTCTGGCCATGGGTATTCCGGCCGTGGCCACCAACGTTTCGGCTATTCCCGAAATTCTGGTTGATGGCGAAACCGGTTTGACCGTAAACCAAAAAGACAGCGGCGCTCTGGCAGATGCAATTATCGAACTGCTCACCAATCAAGAGTTGCGAAAAAAGGTGATTGCCGGCGGCCGCTCACTGGTCAATGAGCGTTATGACAACAGTCGGCTGATTACTAAACTGGCAGAACTTTTTGCTGAGGCGAATCCCCAACTGGCAGGCGTCAAAAAAACTAATGAGCAGACCTCTTAAATAATATTCACCATGGATTCATCTGAAGAGACATATCTCGGGCTTCTCAGACATGGCCAAACAGTCTGGAACCTCGAAAAACGAATCCAGGGACGAATGGATTCACCGCTTACCGATGACGGTATAAATCGTTGCCGAAAATGGGCCCGACACCTTGCCTCACCTGCCTGGTCCTGGGACCGAATCATCACCAGCCCGCTCCCCCGAGCCCGCAATACGGCGAAATTTATTAACGAGAATCTCACTATTCCCATTGCTGTCGATGACGGACTCCGTGAACAGGATTGGGGACTCTGGGAAGGTTTGACCATTGGGGAAGTTAAAAAAAACTTTCCCAACCAATTGGAACAACAGGTGAGTCTTGGCTGGTCGTTTTGTCCCCCTCAAGGAGAGAGTCGTCTGGAGGTGAGTGAGCGGGTCACCGGTGCTCTTGCTGCTCACGTAAAAAAGCATCCTGGCGAGCAACTGCTGATCATCACCCATCAGGGTGTTATCAAGTCGCTTATTTACCGGATTGAAAACAGGCAATTTCTCCCCGAGGAGAAAGAGCTGATTAAAAGTAACCGGTTACAGACCATTACCTGGAATTCAGGTGTATTTTCGGCGGCCACATACAATATTGCCTTGACGGAGCAGCAGTGAAAATCGCCTATTACTGCCAACATGTTCTGGGGATCGGTCATTATTACCGAAGTCTGGAACTCTGTCGTGCCTGCAGTACACATCATGAAACGACGATGATCGTCGGCGGTCCGCCTGTTGATGTCAGTAATGAGCCTTTTTCTTTTCTCCAGCTACCCGGCTTAAAAATGGATGATGACTTCCGCGGACTCATTCCATGTGAGGATGGAGTTTCCCTTGAGGAGATTAAAGAGGAGCGGCACAAACAGCTTCTTTCATTTATGAAAACGACGTCCCCCGACTGTCTGATTATTGAA
>JAQYVS010000156.1 GCA_030145365.1 Desulfofustis sp.
GCGGCCAGTCATTTTCTTCGGTTGCGTTACAGAAAAAACGGCAGATCCCGGATGCTTCTGCTTGCGCGATAATCGATTTCTTATCGATTAAACGTTGATCCTGAAGGTGCAGGTGGGCGTCGACAAAGTTCCTCGGCATAGCTCACTCAATCCATGAAAAAAGCCAGGCTGCAAGAGTTAAAAATAGTAACGTCGTTACAATCATTAGCAGACATTCAAGTTGTATGTCAAACAGACCGGCACCTTCATTCATAACTTTTCTTGCCGCCTTAAGCAAATGGGTGAGGGGAAACAGCCAGGCAAGCTGTTGCACCCAATGCGGAGCTCCTTCCAGAGAAAACCAGACTTCAGACAGAAACATCATCGGCCAGGAAATGAAATTCAAAGCACCGCTGGTGAACTCTTCGCTGGCACCCCGGGCGGCTAGAAAAAGACCGATGGAGCAGAGACTGAGTCCACCCAGAAAAAAGGTGAAAAGAAAGGTCAGCAAAGATCCCAGCATCCTGAAGTTGAAAATCAAGTCCGAACCAAAGTAGACGATGCTGAAGGTAAACATCAGTAAGAAGATGCGGGAGAGCATCTGAGCACTCAGGTATTCAAAGGCAGTAAGCGGTGTGGCTTTGAGTCGTTTTAATGCTCCGTTCTTGCGATAACGGACCACCACATAGCCGACTCCCCAGAGGGCGGAAAACATCATGTTCATGGCCATAATCCCGGGGAAAAACCAATCGATATAACGTACTTGGGTTCCGTCAACGATGGATTGTCTACCCGGCACCTGATCGGGGGGCAGCAATGACAATCGGTAGAGCTGTTCAACAATTTTGCCTTTTGGAGAGGCGTCGTTCACCCAATATTGGTTGTCCGCTGACTGGGCTTCTATCAGCAGGTCGATTTTGTGATGTTTTATTTTTTGCAGACCCTCTTCGCGTGTTTTTATCGGAACAAATTTGAGGCTCTGGTTGTCTTGTAATTCTTTTCCAAGATGGGTTCCGGTAAATATAACTTCTGGTGTGGATTGAGGAAAGACACCGATTTTGTATTGCTGAAAATCTTCTCCGGAGAAGATAATACCGAAGCCGACAATGATCAGAAACGGAAAAGCAAAATTCCAGCCGAACGCCGCCCGGTCGCGAAAGAATTCTTTGTTTCTGGCTCTAAACATTATCCAGATTCGGCTGATGCTCATGATCTCATTAATCCCTTAAGTTTTTACCGGTCAGAAACAAGAAGACATCTTCCAGATTTGCCGATTTGACACTCATTTCAGAGAGATCGACACCGCAGGAAATGAGAAGAGAAAGGGTTTTATCCACATTGGCAGTTTGTAACGATATCGATAGTCCGTCAACCTGATACGTACAGTCCAAAGTGCTCAGATGGGGTTCCACAGAACGTAGCGGTAGAGTGATGGTATTGGTATTGAAATACCTGGTAATGAGCTCGGCTGGGCTCCCTTGAGCAATGATCAGCCCTCGATCCATTATGGCAATGGTATCGCAGAGATATTGAGCCTCTTCCATGGAATGGGTTGTCATGATGATGGTTTTCCCATCCTTTTTAATCTCTTTTACGATATCCCACAGATATCTCCGCGACTGCGGATCGAGACCGGTGGATGGTTCGTCGAGAAAGATAAGATTTGGCCGGTTGACAAGAGCCAGGGCAAGCA
Organism: Desulfofustis sp.; assembly: GCA_030145365.1. GTDB lineage: Bacteria > Desulfobacterota > Desulfobulbia > Desulfobulbales > Desulfocapsaceae > JABDQA01. The sequence goes on from JAQYVS010000156.1 coordinate 1,673, forward strand.
TCAGGCGCTGACGCTGACCACCCGATAACTGATTATTGCGCTGATCAAGCAACGGTGTAAGATCGCAGCGCTTGATCAGCCATTCAAAATCTTCAGGTTTTCGATAGAGTTTTTGGTAGCAGTACAGCGTTTCTTTGACCGAGAGAAAATTCAACAGGGAAGTGTGTTGAAACTGGATTCCGATGTCCTGCCGGAATGAATCGTTTCGAGGCTGGCCTCGATACAGGACACTTCCACTTGTTGGTTCTATGATATTTTCAATAATCTCCATGGTTGTGGTTTTCCCGGCACCATTGGGACCGAGCAGGCCGAAGCAGCTTCCTTCCTCCACCTCAAAAGACACATCTTCGACGGCGGTAATGGTTTTGTATCGTTTCTTTAAATTGGTGACCCGGAGTATTGACATCATCTAACCATAAACAGAAAACGAAATTTGACGAGTAACGGTTTTCTATTTCAGTTTTCCGAATATTTTTCAACTACAATTTTGCATGAGCCTCGATTGACATGACAATGATTATCAGTTACATTTGAAAACCATTATTAAAAGGGGAGTGGTGATGCAATTGAGAATGACAAATCAGCGGGAGATCATTCTTAAAGAGCTGCGGAAGAGTCGTCAGCACCTGACAGCAGATGAGCTGTATGAGCGGGTTAAAAAAAGTATGCCGCGCATCAGTCTGGCAACGGTGTACCGGAACCTGGAAACCTTGTCGGCAGCAGGAATAATCACCAAACTTGAAATCAGCGGCCGCCAGAAACGTTTTGACTGGGATGTAAGCCAGCATGATCATATCTATTGCGGGCAATGCAATCGGGTAGATAACATTGATTTTGATCGGGAACTGATTGGCCATTCGGCCATTGGATCGCCGATCGGATACCAGGTAACCGGCTATAGAGTTGAATTTGTCGGGATCTGCTCCTCTTGTAAAAAGAAAAATGAAAAGACAAAGGAGAAAAATCAGGAGCGATAAAAGTGACGTAACAGCAGAGCAGAAACAAATTCTTGAGGCTTTGGCACATGCTGACGTTCCCTGCGGGTCAAAAGATATTGTTGTTGCAACCGGTCTTGATAAAAAGGTTGTCAGCAGTAAAATCACAGCGCTGAAAAAGATAGGATTGGTGGATAGTCCTGTCCGATGCAAATATGGTGTAACAGCTGCCGGAAGAGAGGCGATTTCTAAATAAATTTTGCTTCCCGGTAGTAAGCTTCACAGTAGTAAATTTAAAAAGTCCGTGATTGCCTTAAATCACGGACTTTTTTTGTTCAATCGAATTATCAAATGGATGAGAGATTACTCATCTAATCTTCCAGTTTGATTCAGAGATACCTAAGCGTTATTTTAGCTCAAATTTCAACCAATACAGAGCTATGTATCTCTCTTCAGAAACCATTACAATTCCCTCACCGATCCTGGTGCCGCCTCAATACCGGGTTTGTCAGACACTGCTTGATAAAGGCAGCGGCGGGGTGAATGAAGATGCACTGGCAGTTGGCAATAAGCTCTGTATTGTCTGCGATGGCTCAACTGGATTGGATGCCGGGGAACTGATACCCGGGTCCAGTGGAGCTCAGCAGGCAGCCGAGATAACGGCTGCTGTATTTAACGAGGATAGCAGTGCCTCGGCTGACTTTAGAGTAAAAGGTTCAGGAGATCCAGATCTTTTCACTGTTTATGCCAGTGGTTCGAGAGTGGGTGTTGGAACATACAATGGTCCTGGCACAATCAAATTAGCTGTTAATGGGCAAATCGGAGG
>JAQYVS010000205.1 GCA_030145365.1 Desulfofustis sp.
AGGGCGCTCCCATAAACAACGCCCATAATCATCCCTACAACAGTAACAGGGGCGGCCCGATGACTCATTCCAAAAGACGGTAATAAGGGTTTCAGCAAATATTCGAGCAAAGTTAAAACACCAAGTTTTTTTAAAATTCGCATTGCCGTCAATACGAAAAATATGACCACAACAAGCAAGGCCACATTGAGAAATTGCCCCCAAATCCACTGAATGAGTGCCTGATCCTTTATCCCGCTATGAAACAACATAACAGCCGGTTCCTGCCATACATCCAGGATAGTGCAAAACTGGTTGAGTATGACCCCATAGAGAAAAGCCCCGAGAAGACGTACGGTGCCGATGGGAATTATCCCCGCCCCAGCCTTCTTGGTAATGCTTAGCTCCACCGGGAGAGAGTGAGCAATGAGCATGATTGAACAGAGGATAGTCACATCCGCTCCGGTAAGGGCTAGGGATGGAGCAAGGGCCGCATACACCCCGATAGCTCCATATGGAGTCGTTAAGATTGCTGTAGCCCAGACCAACCCAAGTTCGCCGGGCAACCCCATGAGCGCCATAAAAGGTTCAAGCACCCGACCGATATATACGATCAGCCCCAGGTCCGCCAATATTTTTGTTAAAATTATGGCCGGAATTGTCACCTTTAGCAATTCTATGCTTGTGGTAAGGGTATCTTTACCAAGATCTTTAATGGTTTGCAGTAGTGTCACAGGTATATTAAATGGTGAATACGTCTTTATCCAAAAGAAATGACTGTACAGTCTGTAACCAAACTGTTGCCAGCCATATCTCTTGAAGATTTTTCTCTGCTAGGAAACAGCATGTAGTTTGGGAAAATCAAAGAGAAGCACTCGAGCGGTACCAGGTCCGATCAAACTCCATGAAGAAACAGAAAATTTCAGCAATACGATCCCGCACGTTGGAATATTATCAAGGTTTTCACCGCTGAGCCATTCAGCACATTCGGTAATCCCGTAATTATGCCCGACCACTGCAAGAACATTGATCGCATCGGGAGTCTTTGTAATGGCATCTAACAGCCCCTCCCGTGCAAAGGTGTAGAGTTGATCATCCAGGATAATATCCTTTTTGGAAAAACCCAATTTACCGCCGATGAGACGAGCGGTCCTTCTGGCACGTTTGGCTGGACTTGTAATAATTATTTCAGGTTTTGGAGAAACAGAACTGAGCCGTTTTCCCATCAAAGGGGCATCACGTTTGCCTCGTTTATTCAGGGGCCGGGCAAAGTCACTCAGCTTTGGATCAGACCAGCTGGATTTCGCGTGGCGAATCAGATAGAGATGCTTCATCATCTATTCAATCTTCTGTTTTCTATTTCCTGCCAGAGCGATTGGTATGCCTGAGAGGCAACAGATTTACGCGGTGACGAGCCTACCGGCCGGCGGTAAATCCCCATTTTTTCTATCTCTGCCATAAAAGGAACATAGCTCTTCATAAAGATCGGATAATTATGATATTTTTTCATAATCGACGAATGCATAACCTTACGGCGTTCCACCATTGAAAAGAAGGCCAGTACTTTTTTCTTTTTACATTCCACTTTTTTCAGAAGTTTGAGCAATTGTTCCAATGCCAGCAGAGACAGTGTTGTTGGTACTACAGGAACAACAACACAATCTGCGGCAGTGATAATGTTTTCCGAAAGTACCGTCACGTTTGGCGGACAATCCAGAATCACGCAATCATATTCGTCTTTAAGCGGAGCCAGCAGCGTTGCGAGAACTTGTCTGTTTTTCTCTTTTTTACCATTATTGATAGCAATATCGAGATTTCTAAAAGAAAAATGGGCCGGAAGGAGATCCAGTCCGTAAAAATCTGTGCCCCTGATAAACTCATAGAAATCTCCTTTCAACAGCCGGGACCGATTAAACTTCTTCTTCGGCTTTATCCGGTAGTAATATGAGGCTGCTCCCTGGGAATCCATATCACAAAGCAGAACCCTCAATCCGGTCTTTGCGGCTGTATAGGCAAGATTAACCGAGGTAGCTGTTTTCCCCACCCCGCCTTTGCTGCTGTACACGGCGATTATCTTCATCATTTCCTCTCAGACCCCGATGATTTGCCGGCTCCTGCCACCATCGCTTGGATAAGTTCATTCACTTCATCCCTGGAAAATTGCGTATACGTTGATTCAAACTCTTCTCGAATACGCTTCTGCTTATCCGCCAGCACCGAGATCAGCCCACCCAGTGCAGAAGCAAAGCGAATGGTTTGCAGATTCTTGGCTTTGAGCGAATCGAGCTTCTCACTGAGAATTTCCTGCTGCACAGACAGATCATTAAAATCACCAAGATTATCCTGTAATTTTTTCATGTATTTGAGAAACCGGTTCATCTCGGTTACATCATAAAAACTTTTAAAAAATTCCAGCAAATACCTGAGCTTCTTTCCCTTAATGCGAAGCTGATGCAGGGCTGTATCAGGACTGAATTCATAAATCTTGTCACCTTCTTTCACAAAATTTTTGTAGCGTTTCAGTATGAGTGCGTCGGCTAAATCTCTACATTTTCTCGTTCTGATACCCCTGAAAAGTTTTGACTCGGGATCGCTGAGAAAGCTGCGCCACTTACTTAAAAGGTTCAGATAACGTTGAGATGTCAAATGCTGACGAAGTAATTTGAGCTCGTGGACTCTGTTTGCTGAAAGCTCATCGAAAAAAAGGTTCATTCCCTTTTGCAATGCATCAGGAAGCAAGCCGAGATAATCGTCTTTTTCAAGAAGACAGACATCTGTGTCACGAACCGGCCCGGTAACACTGCCAAGCCATCGAAATTCAGTTTGAAAATAGGCGGTAGTATCCGGTGGTAAGACTTTTTTCAACAAGCTGAGGAGCGAACGTGTCCGACGCACAGCTATTCTGAAATCGTGCAAAAATTCAGAGTCAATATCGGAACATACTCCCCCATGGTTGCGTTCCATATCGTCAACCAGGTTCAAGCATATTTTGGCAACTGCTCTGCCTATACTGATATTGTTATCAAGCTCCACTCGAAATTTTCCGCCATAATCGCGAGGAGTTCGCTCGGAAGCCGAAAAAAAACGTTCGACACATTGTGCCCTGCTTAACGGTATCAACCCAAGCTTACTGCAATGTTTTAAGACTTTGGCGAACGACGACTCATAACCGCGGATTTCCTGTACATACACAGTCTCCGGCAATGATTTCACAATGTTCCCGAGGGTAGCCTGCTCACTTCCCAATGCAAGACGGGCAACGGTTTTACGGTCTTTGTTCATGAGTCTGAACTGATGGGTTGTCCTGGATAGACTGACGATGGGACAAAGTGCACGCATAGCAATTATGCCCTGGAGTTTCTCACTGAGTTCAGACTGCCTGAGGTCCCACCAGAAATATTTGCTCCGCTTCCTTCCTTGTGCTTTTACCACCTCTGAACCATCAAACCTTTGGAGTTTCAGACTATTAGCAGAAGAAATAAACAATAACTTTTCCCGATGCAGTCGCCAATCAAACGTGTCGTAGAATATCTGCTGCTCTGACTGATTTGTACACTCTTCAACAATAAATTTTTTTGCCAGATGGTTGATCAGCGTCTTGGGATTCATCCCCCGAGTAAAAGAAAAGCTATGCTCGCGAACCGGTTTCATTTCAAGTCCTGTAATCTGCATTTATTTTCACATAATCGATTGAGAAATCGCAGGTATAAATTTCCTCACATCCGGCACCGTCTTTTAAGTCGATACACACCGAAAACTGTTTCTTTTTCAGAATTTCTGTTGCTTTCTGCTCCGCTTTCTCTCCAAGACATAGACCGTTTTTAACGATGAGCACATCACCGAAGGCAATATCGACCCGATCAGGATTAAATCTGATACCGGAACGACCCATCGCAGCAATGATTCTGCCCCAATTGGCATCCTCGCCAAAAAAAGCAGTCTTGACCAGATTTGAATTGGCCACAGTTCGAGCAATCCGTTCTGCGTCACTGTTTTCTTTTGCACCACACACTCGAATCGTTACACACTTAGTTGCCCCTTCACCATCCTGAACGATCTTAATTGCCAGTTCTTTGAGTACGCTCTCCAGTGAATCCTGAAACAATATGCTGTCGGGATGATTTGCATCATCAATCCACGGATTATCTGCAGCACCGTTTGCCATAATCAGAACCATATCGTTAGTGCTGGTATCTCCGTCGACGGTGATTCGATTGAAGGTTCTCTCAACACCTGCCTTCAGAGCTTTTTTCAATTCAGTAAAGCTAATCTGCGCATCGGTCAAAACAAAAGCAAGCATGGTTGCCATGTTAGGCATTATCATGCCCGATCCCTTCGCCATGGCCATGAAACGAACCTCTTGATCTCCGATCTGCACTGACTTATATACCGTTTTAGCCACCGTGTCAGTGGTCATAATTGCCTGGGCCACCTGCTCAAAACTATCCGTGCTCAGGTTATCGACAAGCGGTTGCATATTTTCGGAGAAGGCGGCAACATTCAAAGTAGAGCCGATGACTCCCGTTGATGAGACCAAAACCATTTCCTCAGCAATCCCTAATGCATCCGCTGCCAGTTTAGATGTGTGAAGGGCATCCACCATGCCCTGCTCACCAGTACAAGCATTTGCACAACCGCTGTTCACCAGAACCGCCTGGCAGCGGCCCTGTTTGAGCCTGTTAATACTAAGTACCACTGGGGCAGCCTTGACCTGGTTAACGGTAAAAACACCAGCCGCCACCGCCGGAGTTTTGCTGAAAATCAATCCTAGATCCAAACGATCTTCATATTTGATGCCTGCGGCTACTGCAGAAAGAGAAAAGTCTTTTATATTCATAATAAAATCCAGTATAATTTGTCTGTCCAATAACTTGTAGCTCAACTATTTTCAGATTTTCATTAGGAGCACGGCATAGTTATAACCAATGCTGCAGTTCCAGGCAATAAACATAGACCTAATAACCCGATATTCAAACCTTATTTGCCGATGAGCAACCACTTGGCTGATTCCAACCACATCAGGACCCCATGACCCAGGAAGAAGTTCACTGGATCTTTAACATCACTCCATCTATTGTCCTGATTGCCGATTTTGCTATACGGATTGGTCTTTCCTTTAGGGTTATCATGCGCAAACGGCCCTACGGAATAACGCTTGCATGGTTGATCGTTATTCTGGTTCTTCCTTTTGCCGGTGCCATTATTTATCTTTTTTTTGGTGAAAACCGGATTTCTGACAAACGTATCGCACGATCGAAACAGAGTCAGGATCTGTACCAATATTGGCTGAATTCTCTCAAGGGACGAGCACCGGTTGACTGGCAGAACATTGCTGACACCTGCCTGCCGCTTCATCGTCAGGCTGAAGAACTTATCGGTATTCCTGCACTGGCTGGAAACAACCTTGAATTAATTGAAACACCCGACGAGATTCTTGATGCTATTGCGATGGACATCAAATCCGCACGCTCCACGTGCCACCTGCAATTTTATATATGGTATGAGGGTGGCAAGGTACACGATATCGAAGATGCACTCATAGAGGCTGCGAAAAGAGGTGTAACCTGCAGAGTTCTCGTTGATTCGATTGGCAGTAGCGGTTTTCTCAAAGGTGATCGAGTTCAACATCTAAAAAAAGCAGGTGTCCAGATACAGGAGGCGCTGCCTGCTGGTATTATTAAAGCACTCTTTGCTCGAATCGATATTCGCAACCATCGTAAGATTGTGGTCATAGACGGTGAAATTGCCTACACCGGCAGTCAGAACATGGTCGATCCTAGATTTTTTAAACAAGAATCAGGGGTAGGCCAGTGGATTGATTTAATGGTCAGAATTACCGGACCGGTTGTTGAAAGTATCGCCGGAACTTTTATAAGCGATTGGTATCTCGAAACTGATGACCGATCGTTGAGCACAGAAGACATTGAAGCCCAGTACACCAATGGTTCCCGCAGTACCGATATTCATATCGTTGAAAAAAAAGGAGATACGCCCGTACAACTGGTCCCCTCTGGGCCAGGTCTCGTTCCAGAGGCTATTCATTCGCTGCTCCTGACTACCATTTATTCAGCCCGGGACGAATTGGTTCTGACAACGCCGTATTTTGTTCCTGACGAATCATTGATCTTGGCGCTCAAGTCTGCTGCTCAGCGCGGCGTACACGTGACTATCATCCTGCCTGAAAAAAATGATTCAAAATTGGTTCAATATGCCAGTCGAGCCCATTATTACGAGCTGGCAAAATCGGGTGTGAGAATTATGTTGTTTCAGGAGGGCTTGCTTCACTCAAAAACCATATCCGTCGATCGTGAATTCTCGCTCTTTGGCTCGGTAAACCTTGATATGCGCAGCTTCTGGTTAAATTTTGAGGCAACACTTTTTATCTACGACAAGAGATTTGCCGATAAAATCCGGACAATCCAGGCACGATATGAAGATCAGGCAAAAGAGCTTGATGTGGAAGAACTCAATCGACGGCCCGTAATTAACCGTTTTAAAGAGAACGTGGCTCTTCTCATCGGCCCTTTACTTTGATCTTATGAGAATTCTGCTCATTTCAGACATTCATGCCAACTTCCCGGCCCTTCAGGCAGTAATAAATTATTTCAAAAAAAATAATGGCTTTGATCTCGTATTAAACGGCGGCGACACCACGGTGTACGGACCATTCCCAAATCAAACCATCGACTGGCTCAGAGAACAGCAGGTTCTCTCGATACTTGGCAACACCGATCACCATGTCATTAAGCTGCTCAACGGCAAGACCTTTAAAAAACCTGGCAAGGCTGAAAAACGAATCATGTACGGCTGGACAGCGGCCGAACTCAGCAGTGTAAATCGTTCCTGGTTAATAAAGCAACCTGATGCCAGAACGGTATCACAGCAATTGTTAAACCCTGATCTGAGACAGGACTATTCTCTTTCTATGTTTCACGGAAGCCCTGCCGACCGGGAGGAGTTTCTGTTTTTCAATACTCCGATGTGTCGTTTTGAGGAACTGGCCTCCCTGGTTTCGACGAATATTGTCACCGTCGGCCACAGCCATCAGCAATTTCATCACCAGAAAAATGGTATTCATTTCATCAATCCCGGAAGCGTCGGTAGAATGTTTGACGGCAAGGTGAAGGCAGGATGTGCCGTTGTGACGCTTACAAAGGATATGGTTGAGGTAGAATTGCACCGGATCAGTTATCCGGTTGAAGAGGTAGTGGCTGAGCTCAGACGTCTGCATTTCCCATCAATTTATGTCGAAATGTATCGGCGGGGTCGCAAACTTAATTGAACTAAAGGAGCAGACCGTATTGAATCATCTGAGAATTAAACGGGTGGGGCCAGCAATGAGGTTCTACAAATCGATTGTGTAACCATAATTAAAACTTTTGATAGCCATTTGAAAATATAAAGATAGTGAAATAATACACCCTTATTCCAGTAAATCTTCGAGTTAGGATTTGCTTTACCTGAGTAACCTTTGTTTAATGGGGAAGAGTTCTGAGCAAAATGATACATTGGATGTTCAATGGATACGATAACGCTTAATTTGATCACGGAGACAGACGATGGGTAATGGCGATAAAAAAGATAAAAAATCCAAACACCAAAAAGGCCATGATGAAACAAGGCTGCAGGAACTAACAGCTCTTCGCAATATGGATGCAAAACAGAGCAAGGAGCGAACTGCGATATGGATTAAAAACTGGCATCTCGCCTATGAGTTTGAATTGCGGCGACTGCAGGTTGAATTGATGAAACTGCAGCAGTCGTTGAAAGAAGACGGAACTAGACTTCTCATGATTTTTGAGGGACGGGATGCCGCGGGCAAAGGAGGTACGATTAAACGATTTATCGCCCACCTCAATCCTCGGAACACCCGAGTCGTGGCTTTGGTAAAACCCAATGAAACGGAAGGGACACAATGGTATTTTCAAAGATATATCAGCCATTTACCTTCAGCAGGAGAGATCGTATTCTTTGATAGAAGCTGGTACAATCGGGCCATGGTGGAACCGGTCATGGGATTTTGTACCGATGAGCAAAATAAACGCTTTTTGAAAGACGTCCCTCTTCTGGAAGAACTCATCGTTAAGGATGGAATCAAACTCTTTAAATTTTACTTTTCCGTCTCAAAAGAAGTCCAGAAAGATCGTTTTGAATCGCGCAGAGAAGATCCGCTGAAACAATACAAACTTTCCCCGGTGGATAATTTTGCTCAGAAATACTGGGATCAATACTCTTTAAGAAAATTCCAGATGCTGCAGGAGACCAACAGAACCATGGCACCCTGGACCATCATTAGATCAGATAATAAAAAACTGGCGAGGATCAACTGCATTAAATTTGTCCTGAGTCAACTGGATTATGAAGGGAAGCTGCCGGAAAAGGAACTGATTCCGAATCCTGAAATCGTCGTTACAGGCATCGATGAACTCAAACATATGGAAGAACACCTGATGAATCCCGATAAGTTGTACGGGTAAGATAAAATTCCCTGTCAGGCAGACTTTTTTGCAATTGCGTTAAGTTGACTCTCAAGGCCGATCACTTGCTCCACCGGCATCACAAAAGCAATACCGGTACCCGGTTTGTCAAACTCACCGGCCTTTTTGATGGCTTCAAGCACCGATTGAACCGAGTGCTTACCCAGCAGAAACATGATTATGTCGGTCTGTGATTCAAGAGTTAACCCGAAGAAAGTTTTCGCCTCCCTGATTCCGGTTCCGCGTGCCGGTATAATCGTAGCTCCTGTGGCCCCTGCATCTTTACCGGCATCAACTACTTTATCTGTATAGTCAGGTTTTACACTGGCCAAAATTAATTTAAATTCCATACTATTTCTCCCTGCTGCGTTTTCCCAACTTACGAGTTCCCTGTCGCCCCGCCTGCCAGGCAGTTATTTGTGCATAAGCCAGTACTGAAATTATTGGAAAAAGACTGGCAAAGGCGATCAGACCGAAACCGTCGATTGCCGGGTCTCTTCCCGGCACAGACTTGGCAAGACCAAGACCGAGTGCCGCAACGATCGGTACGGTAACAGTTGAAGTGGTCACACCTCCTGAATCATACGCTAGAGCAATAATTTTTCTGGGGGCAAAATACGTCTGTACTATTACAACAATATAGCCAATTATTATATACACATAAAGAGGGGTGCCGGTGACAATGCGCAGGCAGCCCAAAGCAATACCAAAGGCCACTCCGATAGCAACGATAATTCGCAATCCCCATTTATCGATGGTTCCTGCAGATACTTCGTGCGCTTTAAAGGCTACGGCCATCAGAGATGGCTCGGCAATGGTTGTTGCAAACCCGATGGAAGCGGCAAAAAAGTAAATCCAGCCATAGTCGGTCCATTGTGCATTAAGATATTCTGCACCGAGACCGGTAATAAATATTGGATTTGAAAGCTGGGTTGCCATGGCCTCCCCGAGAGGAAACAGAGCTTTTTCCAATCCGATCAGAAACAGGCTTAAACCGAGAAGCACATGAACAACTCCAATCAGTACACTTTTAAGATGCGGTATTGAACGGCGAAGAACTACCACCTGGAAAAAAACAATAATACCAATGATCGGTATTACATCGAGCAGAGTTGCTAAAAATGTTTTTCCAAAAGCAGCCAAGAAATCCATGATTCTTCTTTCAGTTAAAAATGATAATACCGTACCCCATGACGAAGACCATCGGCAACAGCGAGGCAAAGGCAACCAGGCCAAAGCCGTCAATCAATGGATTTCGACCTTTAATAATTGTCGCAAGCCCTAC
>JAQYVS010000218.1 GCA_030145365.1 Desulfofustis sp.
GAGGATGATAAAAAAAGGGCCTTGAAGATAACTTCAAGACCCTACTTTATAAAAAACAAGTGGGAAATAGCGTTTTTCTCAGCTTGCTATTTCTTTGCACGCTCCTTTTTCATTTCTTCATAATCTCTAACTGCGCTTAAAACTGCTTCATCCTGGCGCTCTTTGATTTGTACAACCTTCTCCTTGATTTTATCCTCCTTCATCTGCATATCAGGAATCTCGGCCCCAAATAGGGTATTGGCCAGATAGTCAAAAGAAAACAGCATCAACTCAACATCATCTTCCTTGATTTTCTCGATGATTTTTTCATCGAGAGTGTAAGTATCAAGGAACGAACTCTCAAAAATAAAACGGCGGAAATGTGGAAGATCAGTTGAGGCCATGAAGAACATACGTTTGGCCTGTTCCGACAGATTTGCCTGATGGCCGTAGGATTTACGACGCATGATCAGCCGCAGCCATTTCTTGTTCATCTCGTCACGTTGGTCGACGCCCTGATCAGCACGCCACTCACCGACTGTCCACTCTTTATCCTCTTCATGGCCTTTGCAATGATCTTCCCTGACCAGAAAGAAAAATTTATCCTCCTCGGCAGTCACTTCGTTGCCGTCGGCATCCTTACTGCCGCCCTCACGAAAATCGGCCATACCAACTGGATAGTAACGACAGGCGGTCGGTCGATCCGAATAGACTGTACACCCCTCAGGCGTTACAAACGGACATTTATTGTCCTCTTCCCGCATTTTGATCATCACTCCCGGCATATCCGTCTTTTCCAGGTAAGTCGGCATCGTATAGGTATGCAGAAATTCATGGGGTACCATCTCCAGACGTCTGGTAAGCATAAGAATATCATACGGGGTCAATATGATTTTTATGTTACCACAACAGGCAGTAAAACAACTGACACCAGGATGACAGCGAAACTTCAGTTTGCTGTCCATGGTTAGCTTCAGAGGCTCGATGTTGGACGGGTTGGTACTCTGTCCAAACAAGGTTTTTTCCTTCGCACTTAATTCACTTTGACTCATTGTATTAAACCCATAGTATTATTAACACCACCACTATGTGGCAGCAAATTTACAATATTCCGAACCCATAATATTAAACGGTTGGCTCAATAGTGTCAAACCCCAAATCCACATAGCCCAAGGTTCACACACAATTCACGATAAATAAATAATAACGTGATAACAGCGAACTACCTATAATAGGACAAATTTCATGAGCTTATCTGTTGCAGTTTTATTCAAATGATCGTATATGTTTCTGTCCAATAGCAGACGAAGATAATTTTCTTTTTATGCAAACATTTTTATTACCCAAGGAAATCTGAATGAAGTTGTTCGTCCGCCCGGTGGACCTGACCAGTGTTAGTACCATTGTCTACCATCTTCTCGATGGCCCCTCCCTATCATTGGAAATTGACGGTATTGAAGAGTATGTCGATCTTGAGCTCGAAATGGGCCACTATTGTGATACTTCCGATATCGATGGGACCCTGCATTTTTTTCCAAAAGGAAACGCCTGATCTAATCGGCTTATTGCAACTCCGTTTTACCGGTGTGGTACAGCAACAGGCAATGGCACCATGATTGTTGACACCAAATCGGACACCCATGTCCACACTTCTTTATGTAACCATGCGACCGGTTCAATGGAGGATTATGTCAAAGCCGCCATTTCCAAAGGCCTTGGCCGCATCATTTTTCTGGAACACTTAGAGGAAGGTATCAATGCATCGTTTAGAACCTGGCTCACCGAAGCTGATTTTGATCATTATTTCGAACAGGGACATGAGCTGCAACACCGCTATCGGGGTCAGATAGAAATCGGTCTCGGAGCCGAAGTGGGCTACAACCCCAATTGTGTCGATACCATCATTGAACGATTGAACCGTAGAACATGGGATCTCATCGGTCTGTCCTGCCACTTCTGTAAAATCCCGGGACACAACGAACACCTGAACCTGCTCAGCCGCAGAAAGAAAAATTTTGCGATAATCGAGGAATATGGCTGTGAAAAGATGCTCAGTCACTATTTCAATGCACTGATTGAAGGAGTCCAAAAGATCCCTGCACAGGTGCTCTGTCACCTCGATGCCGGTTTAAGGCACCAGCCCAGGCTGAGCATTAACGATCGCCACCGGGAACAAATAAATATCTTGTTTAGAGAAGTAAAACTGGCAGGTATGTCTGTTGAGATAAACACTTCGGGGTTTGACTATCGAAATCAGCAGTTTCCCGCCACGGAATTCCTCCGCAAAGCAAGAAAATCAGGAATCTCGTTTACAGCCGCCTCCGATGCCCATAAACCATCCGAGGTAGGCCGCCATTTCGAAAAAATCCCAGAACTCTTTGAATAAGAAATTCATTTGCAGAACGGATATTTATCGCCTATATTTCATTCATGATGAGAGAGCTTAGATCGCATCTGCAGGTAAAACCTTGGCTGATTATGTTTCTTGTGCTCACCGCCATGCTCGTAACCGGTTGTGAGAAAGATAAACCGGAACTCCCTGTTCTAGGGGAAGTTACCGAGGATTTCAGCTTCAGGAA
>JAQYVS010000248.1 GCA_030145365.1 Desulfofustis sp.
TTTATGCGATTAACGTTTAGCTAGAGACGGACGATTCTGTTCAATTTTCATCCATTCCCCCTAAAATGTCGGTTTTGTCGTACGCGTGCGTGGGGCAAATAAGCATATATATAGAAATAGATATAAAAGGGCTTTTTCTACCTACACGCACGTACGACATTCACGACATCCTCCACAATCCTTTGGTTTATTGCTTTTCCCGTGCCCCCATTTTTGGGGTCACCGACATTTTTTATTCTCCTTTAAGTTCTTCCATCATGATAGATACTTCTTTTCGACGTTCCCGTTCCTGCTCCGCTTTGGCTGAAAATCTATCATGTACTTCCTGGTTAACCGTATAGGCAACCGGCAGACCTTCCTGTGATAGTTTGTCTTCTGGTTCTATCCAACCGTAAATTTCCAACCGTTCCAGCATACTTTTAAGATCCCAGGGTTTCATTTTTCGAGACTTCAACATGTGCCTGTTCAGATCCCGCTTGACGGTAAACCGTTCCCACTTTTTAGACAGAATAAGTGCGGCCAGGTCCTTGGCATCGTCTTCTGAATAGTCTGCCCCTTCATAAAAAGCGATGCTATGCGGAAGCAAGGTTCCCCATAGCAGGTCGGCAACCTTTTGAGCTATATCACCGGGGACTTGTACTGATGTTGGATATACCTTGTTCTGTGCGCATTCGGTTATATGGAAGGTGAGGAGCAGCCGAGCATAGACGCCCTCCCACTTAGCAATTACAGCCTGTAAATGGGGGTTATCTCAACTCTTCCTAACCATTTCGCATATGTGTCCGTAGATTTCTTTACTTCACGAAACACCCATCTATATTACATTTTTGTTATATATAGTCACTTTTTAACACAATAACGTCATTTAACAAGACGAACCTTATCTGCACACAATCCATATAAAACTCACATATTACTGTTATCATACGTTTTGTTTTAAATTAATACCAGTTGGCACATAAATTGTAACCATCCTGCTAAGTTTACAATTAACCATTCGTTTTTTGCCCCGCTTCAAGACGATGTAACAACAAAGGAGAAATGAACGTGAGAGTAAGAATGAAGATTAAACCTACAACCTATTGGGGCGGTGCAGTGTTTCTTGCCGTCATTGCCGTGGCCTTTCCGGCCTTGGCAGACGAAGTTAGTGACAGGGTAACACACCTCGCCTACGCGCTTGACACCTTTTATTTCCTGGTAACCGGTGCTCTGGTTATGTGGATGGCCGCAGGATTTACCATGCTTGAAGCTGGACTCGTTCGAAGCAAAAACGTGGTGACCATTTTAACTAAGAATGTCGTACTCTATTCAATCGCCTGTATCATGTACATGGTTGTCGGTTACAACCTGATGTATGGTGGTGGCCCTAACGGCGTGATCCCAGGTCTCAGTTTCTTTCTGGGACCGGATAATGGGGTGGATGATGTTTTAAAGAGCGGCGGTGAAATTTATTACTCCGGTCTTTCCGACTTTTTCTTCCAGGTCGTTTTTGTGGCAACCGCCATGTCGATTGTTTCCGGTGCCGTAGCTGAACGCATGAAACTCTGGGCTTTCGTAGTCTTTTGTATTGTCCTAACCGGCTTCATCTACCCTATTCAGGGGTATTGGAAATGGGGTGGAGGTTTTCTTGATGCGCTCGGATTTCAGGATTTTGCCGGATCCGGTGTTGTTCATCTTTGCGGTGCTTCTGCTGCTATAGCTGGTGTTCTCCTGCTAGGACCACGTAAAGGCAAATATTCTGGTGGTCGCATAAACGCCATTCCCGGCTCTAACCTACCCTTGGCTACTCTTGGAACCTTAATTCTCTGGCTCGGCTGGTTCGGTTTCAACGGCGGTTCTGAACTCATTATTTCTAATATCGACGAGGCCAATGCGGTTGCAAAAGTGTTCGTTAACACCAATACCGCTGCTGCAGGCGGTGTGGTAGCTGCATTAATTCTGTCGAGAATCTGGTTCGGTAAAGCTGACCTCACCATGACCCTTAACGGCGCATTGGCTGGTCTTGTGGCCATCACCGCCGAGCCGTTGGCCCCGAGCCCGCTGCTGGCAACCATAATCGGTGCAATCGGTGGATTTGTTGTAGTTACAGCTATCGTCTTCATTGACAAAGCCAGAATTGATGATCCGGTCGGTGCCATATCGGTTCACGGAGTTGTCGGAATCTGGGGGCTACTTGCAGTACCTCTGTCAAACGCTGACGCCACTTTTATCGCCCAGATCATCGGTGCATTAACAATATTTGGCTTTGTATTCTGCGCCAGTTTCGTTACCTGGATGATCCTGAAAGTTACCATGGGTATACGTATCGATGAAGAAGATGAACTCGCAGGATGTGACATAGCCGAATGTGGTCTCGACGCATATCCAGAATTTACCAAAGACTGATAGAGAAGAGGTTTATAATGAAAAAAGTAGAGGCAATTATCAAGCCGTTCAAACTTGAAGAGGTGAAAGAAGCCCTCACCGAACTCGGTATCACCGGTATGACCATCTCAGAGGTCAAAGGCTACGGTCGCCAGAAGGGTCACACAGAAGTGTACCGAGGTGCAGAGTATAAGGTAGAGTTCAATCCTAAGACCAAAGTTGAACTGATTATTGATTCAGATCTTGTCGGTAAGGTGGTCGATGCAGTTCGTAACGCTGCCCAAACTGGAAAGATAGGAGATGGCAAAATATTTGTTCTGCCCGTCGAAGATGTTGTCAGAATAAGAACGGGCGAACAGGGAAAAGAAGCCATATAGTAAGGGCGGTACTCTACTGCCCAGCAACCTCCTCCACAAGCGACCTTCTGCCAATTCATTCGGTGGAGGGTCGCTTTTTTATTTCCAAAACGAGTTCATAAACATCAATTGGTTGTCAGTGTTATACATTCTATCAGTTACATTCAGTAATTCACCGCTCGTATGATTTACATTCCTTTATTTCCATTTCATTTCTGAGTAATTTGTAATTTCACAAATTACTACTTTTTATAGTTGTTAGGATATGATAGTTTTATCCCTATCCTTTTCATATTTTACAGACTTACCGGAGTGTATCTATGACCAAAAGGAAGGAAACTCTGTTCGGAGTTATTCTGCTTACCCTGGTTTTTCTCGGCTTCACCGTCTTTTTTCTTTTTCAAACATTTAGCGATTCAACTGCTTCAGCCCCGCCACCACGAATACAACCTCAATGGTACACAGTGGAAACGGCACGCGGCGTGCTTTTGCAGAACAAATCAATGGTCGGCAATTGTCACATCTGTCACGCATATTGGGTTCCGATTCCACGTTCCAACCAGACCAGTAATCCCCGTTTTGCCCATGCCAATATCATTTTGAACCACGGCAGCAATGACCGCTGTTACAATTGTCATCAGATAGACGACCGAAATAAATACGTCGCTAATGACAATTCAGATATCATTCCTGAGACACCGGAAAAGCTTTGTGAACGCTGCCATGGACTGATTTATCAGGACTGGTTGGCTGGAACCCACGGCAAATGGACCGGCCGATGGGATTCTTCCCAATGGAATGAGAAAAAAACTTACACCTGCACAGAATGCCACGATCCCCACAATCCTGTATTCAAGTATGACATCGCCGCACCGCCACCTGTCTGGCCTGACAAATATATACGCTCGGAGCCATTCGATGAACATAGCGGAACACTGTCCGGGCTGAGACTGGATAGTGAGCCCGAGGAGATCTTTTAATGGTTGATTACAAAGACGATGATCCTCTGGTTCCTGACCTTGACCCTTCCAGGGAATTGTCACGGAGAAGTTTTTTAAAGAGCGGTACCATTGCCCTTGCCGGTCTGGCAGCAACCGGAGCGGCCTTGAGTCCCCTGATGAATGCGGATGAATTACCGTCAGTGGATGAACTCCTGCAGAAACACTATAAACGTCTGAGCTCTGAAGAAAAGAAGGCAATCTTTGAGCGACTGGAGAATCAGGTCCAACGGGAATACGGCCGCGAAGTCAGTATTATCGATCCGTCCCCCAGAGATGACACCGAATTCGGTTATGTTCTCAACATCGGCAGATGTATTGGCTGCCGCAAATGTGTCTATGCCTGCATGGATGAGAATAACACCTCAAGGGATCCACAGGTTCAGTATATTCGAGTGTTAAAGTTAAAAAAAGGCTCGATAGACCTGGAAACGGCCTCTCATGACTACCCGGCCAGTGAAGCAGCAGATCCTAATTTTGTTTATATGCCGGTGCAATGCCACCAGTGCCGAAAACCACCCTGCGTAAAGGTATGCCCGGTGAAAGCAACTTGGATGGAAAAAGACGGTGTCACGGTGGTGGACTATAATTGGTGTATCGGCTGCAGATATTGTCAGGCTGCCTGTCCCTATCATGCCAGGCGTTTTAATTGGAAGAAAGCAGCAATCCATCCGGATGAGATAAACCCGAACATGGGTTACCTGACCAATCGTTTGCGGCCGCTGGGTGTTATGGAAAAATGCACATTCTGTCTGCATCGCACCAGAAATGGCCTCTATCCAGCCTGCCATGATGCTTGTCCGACCGGTGCCAGAAAATTTGGCAATCTTAGAGATAAGGATTCTGAGATACGCAAGATAATCGAAGGTGAACGGATCTATGTCCTCAAGCAGGAGGTGGGAACCATCCCCCGCTTTTATTACGTTTTTGCAAAGTAAGTACTACGTTACAACCAAGAGATAGGAATAAGTTTATGATCAGATTTTTCACCCATGGTTTTAGATCTATCGCCGCCGGAAGCGTCTGGTACTGGCTGTGGGTCAGCTTTTTGGTAACGTTCTCACTTCTTGGGTTGAATGCCTACGCTCAGCAATTGGCTCATGGCCTTGGTACCACAGGTATGGGCGATGAAGTTTCCTGGGGGCTTTACATAGCAAACTTCGCCTTTCTCGTCGGAATGGCCGCTGCCGCCGTGATGATGGTTATTCCCGCATATATTTTCAAAGATAAGGAAATGCACAAGGTTGTCATTTTCAGCGAACTTTTTGCCGTTGCCGCAATGATCATGTGTCTGCTTTTCATTATCGTTGATATCGGTCGTCCTGACCGTCTCTGGCACCTGATCCCCGGCCCCGGATATTTCAATTTTCCCGGGTCACTCCTTACCTGGGATGTCCTTGTACTGAACGGATATTTACTGCTTAACTTGTGGGTCTGTTTTTATGTGCTCTATAAAGGGTTTAGAGAAGAAGAACCCCGTCCAGCACTCTATATACCCATCGTTTTTATCGCAATTGTCTGGGCTCCGTCAATCCATACCATTACAGCGTTCTTGTTCCAGGGACTTGGTGGAAGACCCTTTTGGAATTCTGGACTTATAGCGCCGCGATTTCTGGTTTCGGCGTTCGCGGCTGGACCTGCCTTTATGGTCCTTGTCTTCAAATTTCTCAAAACCACAGGAGCAATCAACTTTGAAGAAAAGGTCATCGATCGAATTCGTATTATTATTACCGTCAGCCTTCTGATTAACATATTTCTGGCCGGCTCCGAACTTTTTGCCGAATTCTATTCGGAATCTGCCCACACCATTCATATCAGTCATCTCTTTGGCCTGCATGGAACCTCCCTGCTCGCCCCCTGGATATGGGGCGCACTGATGCTCAATGTGGCAGCTGCCCTCATTCTGCTCTCCCCTTTTCGCAGAAACCCCTATCTCCTTATTCCTGCCTGCATCATGATCGTAGCTGGGATTTGGACAGAGAAAGGGCTGGGTTTTGTTGTCCCCGGTTTTATCCCCACTCCCCTTGGCGATTTTGTACAATACATACCCTCAACAAATGAACTACTCATTTGCGCCGGCATCTGGGCCTTTGGTCTGCTTATATATTCGTTTTTTCTCAAAGGAGCCATTCCCATCGTAAATAGGGTGGATAGAAGCAGCTACTAAATCTCATAACACATAAATGGTTTAGGCGGACAAAGGAGGTGAAGAACAATCCCGCTGATCTCACACATCAATATCTTATTCTGGAGGGGAGCAGATGTTCAAACTTAAATTCTTTGTCTTACCCGTGCTATTCGGCCTGTGTCTGGCAGGAGCGGCCACAGCATTTGGTGCCGGAGGCTGTTCTACAGCCGAATGTCATCAGGGAATAGCTGACATCAGGGAGAGTGACAGCGAGATGCTGAAGACCATAAAATTGAATGGTTCACAGCATGGCGATCCGGATGGTTGTGTCATGTGTCACGGCGGTAATCCGAAAGCCACCAAAAAAGAAGAAGCCCATATGGGTGTACCACCGACCTTGAGAATCGCACCCGGACCAAAAGAATTCTACCCGGATCCCGGTTCAATCTGGATTGCTGAAAACTCCTGCGGAGCCTGTCATCCAGGCTATGTCTACCGAAACAAACTCGGATTGATGAACACAGAAGCAGGAAAAATTCAAGGCAACCTGGTTACCTGGGGCTTTGATGAAGTGCAGGACTATAACGT
>JAQYVS010000171.1 GCA_030145365.1 Desulfofustis sp.
GTTCACCGAGCGCCACCACGACAATCGACGGCAAGCAACTGCCGCCCATGCCGGATCACAAATTCGGCGGTAAGATCGAGCGTAATGTTCTGCAGTCCCACCCTACTGGCCGCCCCGCGTGGCGCCGGCCAAAGGTTCGCCTAACGTGCTGCTGATCATGACCGATGACTCTGGTTATGCTGTGCCAAGCACCTTCGGCGGCGTGATCCCGACACCGGCGCTGGACCGCATCGCCGACAGCGGCCTGCGCTACACAAACTTCCATTCCACAGCGGTGTGTTCGGCAACGCGGGCGGGGCTCATCAGCGGGCGCAATCATCACCAGATGGGCTACGGAACCGTGTCTGAAACAGCGACCGGCTATCCCGGCTACAACAGTGTTATGACTAAGGACAAGGCGACCGTTGGTAAGATCATGAAGGACAACGGCTACGTAACATCGTGGTTCGGTAAGAATCACAATACGCCGTCGTTCCAGTCCTCTGCCATCGGGCCATTCGACCAGTGGCCCGTCGGGATGGGCTTTCAATACTTTTACGGCTTCATGGGCGGGGATACCAACCAGTGGCAGCCGGCCAATCTCGTCCGCAACATGACCTATATCTATCCATTTCAGGATAACCCGGATTTCAACCTGACCACGACCATGGCGGATGAAGCCATTGCCTATATGAAGCGGATTGACGCCCTCAACCCGGAGCAGCCGTTCTTCCTCTATTACGCGCCCGGTGGCGTACACGCGCCTCACCATCCGACACCGGAGTGGATCGAGAAGATCAGCAAGATGCATCTGTTCGACGAAGGCTGGAACAAGATGCGAGAGAAAATTTTTGCCGAGCAGAAGAAGCTCGGTGTGATCCCGCCGGACGCGAAAATGACCCCGTGGCCCAAGGATCTGCTCAAGGAGTGGGATCAGCTCTCGGCTGACGAGAAAAAGATGTTTATCCGTCAGGCAGATGTTTTTGCCGCCTACGTGGCCTATACTGACTACGAGATCGGCCGCGTTATCCAGGCCGTCGAGGATATGGGCAAGCTCGACAATACGCTGATCATTTACATCAATGGCGACAACGGCACCAGCGCCGAAGGCGGTCTCAACGGTACGCCGAACGAGGTTGCCGCAGTCCAGGGTGTCCAGTTGCCGGTGGAGGCACAACTGAAATATTATGATGCCTGGGGCTCGGACCTGACCTATCCGCACATGTCGGTGGGCTGGACCTGGGCCTTTGACACGCCGTTCTCCTGGACCAAGATGGTGGCGTCGCACTTTGGCGGCACCAGGCAGGGTATGGCAATCTCCTGGCCTGACGGAATCAAGGACAGGGGCGGCATCCGTAACCAGTTTCACCACGTCATTGACATTGTGCCGACTATCCTCGAATCAGCACAGGTCAAACAACCTGAGATGGTGGACGGTATTCTGCAGAAACCCATCCAAGGTGTCAGCATGCTTTACACCTTTGACAAGAAGAACGCGGACGCCACCTCGACCCACAAGACCCAGTACTTTGAGATGCTTGGTGATCATGCAATCTATCACGAGGGCTGGATCGCCAGCACCAAGGTCATGCGTGCACCGTGGGACAACAGCGGTAAGGGGCACCCGGATCCTGCAGCCTGGCCGTGGGAGCTCTACGATCTGAGCAAGGACTGGACCCAGTACGAAGATGTGGCGGCAAAGTACCCCGAGAAAGTGAAAGAGATGGACGCACTGTTCTGGAAGGAGGCGGAGAAGAACCAGGTCCTGCCGCTGAATGCCACCACCTTTACCCGTATTGTTGAACCGCGCCCCAGCCTCGCGGCCGGTCGCAGCGTCTTCACCTACTCTGGTGTTAATACCGGCACACCCAACGGTGATGCACCGAGCATCATCGCCACCTCTTACAACTTCAAGGCAGAGATTGATGTTCCAAAGGAAGGTGCTGAGGGTATGATCGTGACCCAGGGTGGTCGATTCGCAGGCTACGGCTTCTATGTGCTCAAAGGCAAGCCGATGTTCACCTGGAATCTGGTCGATCTCAAACGCATCAAGTGGCAAGCTTCGGAGCCACTCACACCAGGTAGGCATACACTTGAGTTCGACTTCAAGTATGACGGTCTGGGTGCCGGTACACTCGCCTTCGGAAGTCCCAGCGGCCTGGGCCAAAGCGGTACGGGCGTACTCAAGGTTGACGGTGAAGTTGTAGCGACGAAGAAAATGAAGCGAACAATTCCAATGACCCTGCAATGGGACGAGAACTTTGATGTGGGTGCCGATACCGGTACACCGGTGGATGACAGGGATTATCATGTACCGTTCAAGTTTACCGGAAAACTCAACAAGCTGACCCTTACCATAGACCGGCCTAAGCTCTCTCAAGCAGACATCAAGAAGCTTGAGCAGGCCATACACAATAACCCGGCGAGTGAGTAAGGCTCGAATCCCAGGCGGGGCCTCGTGCCCCGCCTCCCCGGGAAATCGACGGGAAATTGGCTATTAGTAATACTTGGAAGGCTATTCGAGATTGATGACCTACTGCAGGAACGAGGATACACATAGTGAAAAAAAACCAAAAGAACCCAAAGGAGAACAGAAAATGGCAGAAAAGGTTTCATCAAAAACAAGTTGGTTAACTATAGGAATTGTTAGTTTGCTTGTGATACTCCACTCAGTCTTTGCCTGTGCAGAGGAAGCTGATACCTGGCAAAATGAAATCTTGATATATGGTTGGTATGCAGGGGTAGACGGTGATGTCGTTCTTCCAACTGGCACAGACCTTGAGGCTACAGTTGATGCCTCTGATATCATTGATAACCTGGAAATGATTCTCATGGGTGGATATGAAGGCCGAATCGGTAAGTGGTCAGTGGTAGCCGATGTTGTCTATATGGATGTTGGGGATACTGTCGATGGACCATTTAGTACCGTTGCAGCAGTGGGGCTTGATATACAATCCTGGGTTATAAGTGGTGCCGTCGGATACGATGTAATGCAGTCTGAGCATGGGCTTCTCTCTATAGTCGGCGGAGCCAGGTATCTAGCGCTCGATGTTGATGCCAAATTTGACTATTTTGGCGCAACAGCCTTAGCAAAGTCAGGATCAGATCATTTATGGGACGCAGTCATCGGCATGAGAGGTTTCATTAGGCTAACCGACAACTGGTACCTCCCTTACTACGCTGATATAGGTGGTGGTGATTCAGACCTGACCTACCAGTTGTTTGCGGGTGTCGGCTACCGTTATAGCTGGGGGGACATCAGGTTTGGTTACAAGTACCTGTATTATGATCTTGGTGACGATAAGTTAATGCAGGATCTGTCACTCGGTGGTCCCGCTCTTGGTGTAACTTTCAGATTCTAATTTAGCCATCTGATGGATTTTATAGAATGCGCGGCTTTCAGAATAATAGATTTAATGACCGATCAGATATTTATACTGCTGTCGAGTACAGCTATACACTGAAGTGGAATCCTGTAGAAGGTGTCTCCTGGCTAAGATGGCTCAAGTTAGATTGGTTTCAGCTCTTAGGTTTTGCTAAAGGTGGGCGAGTCGCCGGTGAGTACTCTTTTTCTGAGCTTTTTTCAGACTGGAAAGTTGATGGTGGAATTGGCATCAGAGCCATGATGACAGGTACCGTTGTGCGATTCGATATTGCTGCTTCTGAAGAAGGCACTGCTGCCTGGGTTATGTTTGCCCAACCGTTTTAAGAAGTGCAGTAATAGAGTCATGATGCAAACTCGTAATACAGTAAATCAGTGATTGATACATTAATAGAATTATTTCTTATGTGTGGATATAGCTCGAATATGGGATTTTTACTTATTAAAAGAACATGTTATACGATAGTATTCAGTTTTTTTCTGGCAGGGTATCAGCCAAAGGTCTATCTCATGCCACCACCTGTTGGAATTAGTCCAGATGCAAGAATCTTTGACTTTTCCAAAGAAAATGAAGATGAAAATTTGCTGTACACATTATATGGAACGAACAGGATTCCAGTCGATGCAACGCAACGTGATACGAAATACA
The DNA here is from genome assembly GCA_030145365.1 of Desulfofustis sp. Taxonomy (GTDB): domain Bacteria; phylum Desulfobacterota; class Desulfobulbia; order Desulfobulbales; family Desulfocapsaceae; genus JABDQA01. The sequence continues at coordinate 4,011 of JAQYVS010000171.1, forward strand.
CCATTTTCCCATCCAATACTTTACGTCTGGGATTTGTTGTTGATCGCATCGGTGAAGAGCGGATGAGCTGGGAGGAGGTTGTGGATCTTTCCCTGCAAAAAGATAGAGATGAAGATCTGTTGGTGGAGATGGTACATTCCCGAGAAATGGCATC
>JAQYVS010000343.1 GCA_030145365.1 Desulfofustis sp.
GTTGCTAAATTAGATTCATGGCCAAAAAAATCGAATCCGCCTACATTGAAGACCAGCCCCAGATTGATGCCTTGGAGGAATTTGCTCCCAAGATCAGGGAGATACTGCGGGGTTACAGGGATAAAAGGCAGCTGTCGTCAATCGCCAAGCAACTCGGTTTTCATCAATCCCGCCTGACGGAAATGATAACCAAGAACGGAAAGGGTGAGTACAAAAAGAGGATTACGCCATATTACCTGGCCCGGTTTATCGATAGTGGCATAATGGATGCTCGACAGATTCTGGCTGGGCGAAATATAGATGATCTTCCAGATCGGGCAAGAATTTTTTTTAAAAGAATGATACTTCCGCCCAAAACGCTCGAACTGGTCATCGAAGCACAGGGAAGGGGCATTGATTTGGACCGAATTTTACAGGAGATGCTGTACCCCAAATCAAACGGCTAAAATAATTTTGGACAGAAATTTGCACTAAGCACAAAATGGTAGGTAAATTTGATTTGAAAAATGAGAGCTCATGGCCTGGCATCATCACTCATGACTTAAGAGGGGGGTGTTCTTTCAATCGATAGATCCTTTAATTCATTTAAGCAGCATATTGGGGGATTGAATGGATGTAATAGAAAGTTTCACTACCTTGCCAGCAGAGCGAGAATCCTGAGGCATCCGAGCATTGGAGATTGATCTGAGCACCACCAATTCAACCGTAGCTTAAAGTAATATTTGGTCTTTACTTGATTTTCTGTAGAATAGCCCTCAAAGCTTTTATTTTGACACAAAAAACATGATTTTAAGCGGGAAAAAGAACCGTATTTTTAGCACATTTATTGTAATTCAGATGTCGTTGATTGGTTGATTAGTTAAGTGGTTGTAAATATGGATTTATCTCATATTTGCAAAATAATTGGACACTTCATATTTCAACAATCGCAACCTTATGAAATTATGACTATAATTTACCTAATCAACCATTCAACCAGTAAACTATTCAACGAGGTCTGTAATTGCAATTACATAGCTTGGTCTGACCCGGAATTCAGTTTACAAATGGATTAGTGAGCGTGGTTTGCCTGCGCACAAGGTTGGTCGTCTGTGGAAATTTAAGAAAGAAAACGTTGATGAATGGGTCCGAAAGAGCGGAGCGAGCCACGAGAAAAGCGATGATGCCAAGACTGCAGAATAATAATCTGAACCGATTTGGATTCAGTAACGAGCGTGGCGGGGTTCATCTGGCCAGAACGATGATGCATGAAGAGTTGAAGTTGCTACTATCCTTTGTCAATGATACGCAGGCTAAGAATATTGAATACCTCCAGGCAATTGAAGATGACAATTGTCTTGCTAAACGCTCTGGCAGAACCCGGAAACTTACCGCCCGGCATCTATCAGATCTCTATGCATTAGATCCGCAAGTAACACTTTTTCGCACTTTACGATACTTTTGGGATCGCGATAAAGAGGGGCAAACACTATTGGCGTTGTTGTGCGCTTATGCGAGGGATCCAATTTTAAGATCCAGTGCAGCTTTCATCCATAGCTATTCGCAGGGACATATCGTTACCCGCGAAGCTCTTGAAGAATTTATCGATAATCAGGAGCCGGGGCGATTCAGCAAAGCTACTTTGAAATCGACCGCTCAAAATATTAATGCAACCTGGACCAAATCAGGGCATTTGCAAGGACGGGTCAAAAAAGTCAGATCACAGCCAAAGGCAACCCCCGGATCTGTTTCATATGCTCTTTATTTGGGATATCTAAACGGCATTAGAGGCGAATCGATACTCAAAACGGACTATGCCAAACTTTTGGACTGTTCTTTTGAGCGGTCAATTGAACTTGCCACGGAGGCGTCCAGAAAAGGCTGGATCGTTTTCAAACGCTTAGGAACTGTGATTGAGGTGCTTTTCCCCAACTTGTTGTCCGAGCAAGAAATGGAGTGGGTACGTGAGCAAAGTTAAACGGCTGGTCACATCATATGGGAAGTATATTGCCATCCCATGGCGGGCGGATGCTGCAGCAGCGCAGCGAGTCATTTTTTGTGTGTACAATGAGTCTGACGAGCTCCGTCTCCGATCAAAAATCGATGAATTCGAAATCGCGACCAAGCAGAACGGCCATAATTGGGCGATTTTTAATCTGACCGATACGTTTGCCCAATGGTTGACTATTCAGAAATACGCTCAGAGTTATTTTAAAAAACCAAACCTGCTTGCCAACCTTTATCCGAAATACCTTGAATATATCATAACCCAATTCAGCGAGTTTTTAGAGCAGCACCAAGCAGATGAGACATATGTGGTTGCCGTTAAGGGGGTGGGTTCCCTTTTCGGATTTCTAAAGGTGAAAGAGGTGGTCGAAAAACTCGCCCCTATGGTTCCGGGGCGGTTGCTGGTGTTTTTCCCAGGGAGCCATGAAAACAACAATTATCGCCTGCTGGATGGTTATGACGGATGGAATTACCTAGCCGTACCCATTACGGCGGATAAAGATATTTAAACAGGGGAATACAGATGAAAAACAGAGACATCTATTTGAAAGACCCGTCCTTTCAAAAATTAGTCAATGAAGGTGTTGCTAATGTCAATGACGACACAACCAGCGAGGCCTTGACGGTATTGCGCTACGAGCTTGAAACCTTCGTTTGCGACGGCCAGTATGAAAAAGGCATGGAGCACATTCTGGAAACCTATCTCAAGAACATTGATCAAGCGCAGCAACCGGCTGTCTGGATCAGTGGCTTTTACGGTTCGGGAAAATCTCACTTGGTAAAAATGCTCCGGGCTCTCTGGGTTGATACGACATTTGAAGACGGCGCAACTGCCCGAGGTATCGTCTCCCTTCCCCAAAACATCAGCGATTTCTTCAAAGAACTCAGCACCAGAAAAAAACGCTACGGAGGCCTGCATGCCGCTTCGGGTACACTGGGGTCAGGTGCCAGTGGCAGCGTTCGGTTGGCATTGCTGCGAATTATTTTCAAATCAGTCGGTCTTCCCGAGCAATATCACGTCGCGCGTTTTGTGATGTGGCTTAAAAGGGAGGGTATCTATGAAGATGTTAAAAGCCAAGTTGAGCAAAGCGGGAACGACTGGGTGTATGAACTTGATAATTTTATAGTAGCTGAGGATCTTCATATCGCCTTGGTCCAGGTAAAACCACAGCTATTCCCTTCCCCTGAGGTCTGCACCGAAACTCTTAATAATCTCTACATAAATGTCCTGGACATCAGTAACGACGAAATGCTGAAAGCCATTAAGGATGCGATTGTCAGGGATGGTAAATTCCCTCTGACAGTGATTGTCCTCGATGAAGTCCAGCAGTACATCGGTATGAACAGTCAGCGCTCAATGGATGTACAGGAAGCGGTTGAGGCGTGCTGCAAAAACTTTGGCGGCAAGCTGCTGTTTATCGGCACCGGCCAAACGGCCGTTACCGGAACATCCAACCTGAAAAAACTTGAGGGGCGTTTCACGATTCGGGTCGAATTGTCCGATGCGGACGTTGACGCTGTTATTCGCAAGGTGATCCTGGCCAAAAAAGCGGATGCCATTTCACCACTTGAAAAAAATATGGCGGTCAATATCGGGGAAATATCCAGGCATCTATCCAGCACTACCATTGGCCATAACCAAGACGATGTACGATTCTTCGCACAGGACTACCCTATTCTTCCCATTCGCCGCCGTTTCTGGGAAAACACCTTAAGGGTACTGGACCCGACCGGCACCGACAGCCAACTTCGCAACCAGCTCAGTATGATCCATAAGGCCATCCAGACGAATTTGAATGCCGCTTTGGGTAATGTCATCGAGGGCGACTACATCTATTTCGATTCCGCTGACAAGCTGCTTCAGACCCGAATTCTACCTCGCAAAGTCCACGAAAAGACCATGAGTTGGATAAAGGGTTCTGACGACCAGCGGCTGAAGGCGCGTGCATGTGGTCTTGTTTTTCTAATCAACAAACTGGCCGGTAACAATGATGAGATCGGCATTAAGGCGACCATTGATACCGTGGCCGATTTGATGATCCAGGACCTCCCTGAAGGCAGCAGTGCTCTCAGAGGCAAGCTCCCAAAGCTAATGGATAAATGCGAACTTTTGATGAAAGTCGGTGATGAATATCGCATCCAAACAGAAGAAAGCGCAGCATGGACTGACGAATTTCTGAGTCAACGCAGCCAATTGGCCAACGAGGCGCACCGCGTCGAAGCGGAACGAGATGATCGTATACGCCAGAAGTTTGGCATCATGGTGAAAAAACTTACCTTGACGCAGGGCAAGTCAAAAGTGTCGCGTGATTTTCACCCGATATTCAATTCGCAACTTCCCTCGGATTCGGACAAAAAAATATACGTGTGGGTGCGCGATGGCTGGAGTATCGATGAAAATTCGGTCCGCGCAGATGCACTTCAAACAGGGAACCAATCCCCAAGTGTCTATGCTTTCATACCCAAACGCTCTGCCGACGATCTTCGCTACTACCTCATTGATTGCAAGGCCGCAAGCGCAACCTTGGAAAAGCGCGGTGTGCCCAATACGCCTGAGGGCACGGAAGCGCGCGCAGCCATCGAAACCACCAAGCAGACGGCTGAAGGAAAAATCAATGAATTGCTGGATGAGGCGTTTTCCGGTGCCCGCGTATTCCAGGGGGGTGGCAACGAAATCCTTGGACATAACTTGCAGGAAATGGTGCTGGAGGCGGCCGACAACTCGCTGAAACGCCTGTATCCACAGTTCCTCACCGCCGATCATATTGGTTGGTCAAAAGTCTACGAGAAGGCCCACAAAGGGGCTCCAGACGCACTTAAAGGTGTGGGCGATGATGGCGAGCCCGGAAAGAATCCTGTCTGTAAGGCCACTCTCGGTTTTATTGCAGGGGGCAAGAAAGGGGCAGATGTTCGAACTCACTTCGAATCATCACCCTTTGGTTGGTCCCGCGATGCAGTGGACGGAAGCCTTCAGGTACTCCTAGTTGCCGGTTTGATCCGGGCTCAAGATGACCATGGGAAAACGCTCGATCCCAAATCTTTGGAGCGCAGAACCATTGGGAAAGTGATGTTCAAGGTGGAATCCACCACCGTAAGCACCGCCCAGCGGATACAGGTTCGGAAATTGCTCCAGAAGGTCGGCCTGTCAGCCAAGCAAGGAGAGGAGTTGGCATACGTCCCTCAGTTCCTTCAGAAACTATTGGACCTTGCCGATCGCGCCGGTGGCGAAGAACCTAAACCCGAAAAACCGAATACCACAGGGCTTGAAGAAATCCGCCTGACCGCCGGGAACGAACAGCTAATTGCGCTTTACAACCGACGTGAAGAACTGGTTCACGGTATTGATTCGTGGTCGGATCTTGCCGGAAGTATCGATAAGCGCTGGCCGACCTGGATAATTCTACAGCGTGTGATGGGCTATGCTAAAGGCATCCAAGATGCAGAGGTGATCCTTGCACAAGTTAGAAACATCGAAAAGCAGCGCCAGTTATTGGAAGAGCCGGACCTGATATCGCCTCTGGTGGCCAATCTCACCCAACTATTGCGTCATGAATTGAATCGCCTGGATAAGGAATATAAATACAGACACAAAGAGGGAATGGTGCAACTTAAAGCCGACATCAGTTGGCAGCAGCTTGATCCCGAGCAACGCAACAGCCTGCTTGCCGAACAGAAACTGACCCTGGCGGATGCGCCCGATATAAACGTGGCCAGCACCGAAGAAATTGTTGCCACACTTGAGAAAATTACGCTTTCTGCGCTTACCGATCGTGTGGCGGCCATGCAGTCACGATTCGATGCTGTCTTGGTCGCTGCTACGGAACTTATGGAGCCTGAAGCTCAATTTGTGAAGCTACCGAGCCGGACCATTAAGACGGGGCAGGATATCGACGCTTGGTTGAATGATGCTGAAGCAGAAATTCAAAAAGCCCTTAAAAACGGCCCGGTCATCATCCTTTAAGGAGTTGAGTGAATGCAGCCTCTTGAAAAAACGCTTCGCAACAAGCTGGAAAAAACGATCAAAGATGCAAGAGACATCGCTGAAGACGCTGCTCGGGCAGCACTTGAGCAATTAGGTGTGGGAGAGGCGAAAGCTTATAAACATCTCTCGGATGCCGATCGCAAATTGCGTCGGCGACTGAGGGCACACGGTCGCCAGCTTGGAAATGGCCACAATGCCAAAGGGGAACAATCCGTTGATAGACTAATCGAAGAGGTCGCCTACGAGCACTGGCACCGTATGCTGTTTGCTCGATTTCTTGCAGAAAACGAACTGCTTATGTATCCCGACCCGGATGATCCTGTGGCAGTCACGCTTGAAGAATGCAAAGACCTGGCTACCGATGAAGAGGCTAATAATGGTTGGGAATTGGCAGCACGATATGCAGCCCGGATGTTGCCACAGATATTTCGGCCCGATTCCCCAGTGTTTCAACTCATCTTGCCGCCGGAACATCAGCAGAGGCTCGAATTCCTTGTGGCCGATCTATCGATTAAGATATTTGCCGCTTCTGACTCCATCGGTTGGGTCTATCAATTTTGGCAGTCCAAAAAGAAGGATGAGGTCAATGCCTCAGAGGTAAAAATCGGTGCCAGAGAGCTCCCTGCTGTCACCCAACTCTTCACCGAGCCGTATATGGTGTCTTTCCTTCTCGATAATTCGCTGGGTGCCTGGTGGGCTGGCCGAAGCTTGAGTGCGGCCGATCTGGCTGACGCTTCCAGCGAAGACGAGCTGCGTAGCAAAGCAACCATACCTGGGGTACCTCTGGAATACCTACGCTTTGTGCTGCAGGAAGATCGTACTTGGACGCCTGCTGCAGGCACCTTCGACGACTGGCCGGAGAAATTAAGCGAGTTAAAAACCCTCGATCCCTGCTGTGGCTCCGGCCATTTTCTTGTTGCAGCTTTCTTGATGTTGGTTCCCATGCGCATGGAACTGGATGGATTACCTGCACGTGATGCGGTAGACGCCGTCTTGCGTGAGAACTTGCATGGCCTTGAAATTGATCAGCGCTGTGTCGAGCTGGCGGCCTTCGCCCTGGCGCTCATAGCCTGGAAATATCCCAACGCGGGTGGCTATCGGCCGCTGCCGGAGCTAAATGTGGCCTGCTCCGGGCTGTCGGTCAGTGTAGCAAAAGAAGAATGGAAAAAACTGGGACTTGGGAAAAAGAACCTCACCATAGCGCTGGACTGGATGCACGACGCCTTCCGTGATGCGCCGTTATTGGGTAGCCTGCTTAACCCTACCAAATTCGATGCTGCCAAACTGGTACAATGGAATGATCTTTCCACCGCATTGGAACAAGCTCTGAAACAAGAGCAAAGCGACGAACAACAGGAAGCCGCCATGGTGGCTCAGGGACTGGCCAAAGCCGCCATGTTGCTTACCGGACAATATCAGTGGGTGATTACCAATGTGCCTTATTTGGCTCGTGGAAAGCAAAACGAGAGGCTGAAAGATTTCAGCGAAAAACACTACCCGACGGCCAAGAATGACCTGGCGACAGTGTTTATCGACCGTTGTCTGGAACTGTGCGTGGTAGGTGGTACATCCAGCATCGTATTACCACAAAACTGGTTGTTTCTGACCGGCTACCAGAAATTCCGAAAAGAGTTACTTAATACTGGTACCTGGCATTTGATTGCCCGATTAGGGCCAGGAGCTTTTGAAACCATTAGCGGTGAAGTGGTCAAAGCAATTCTAATCTGCCTGAGTCGGGGTAATCCCGCCGGAAAACATGGCGGGCTGTTTGGTGAAATCAAAGACAGCAACTTAATACGTGGAGTCGACGTCTCAGAATCGAGAACCGCCGTAGAAAAAGCAATTGGATTGATAGCTGGGGAGATCAAGAGCGTTGATCAGGCGAAACAGTTGGAGAATCACTCGTATGTAATAAAAATCGGAGACACCCCAGGAGGAAAGGTACTTGCGGAGGTTGCTGATTGTTATTTAGGGATTTGTACAGGAGATATGCCGAGATTTGCCTGTTTTTTTTGGGAACATCCAACCATCAACAAAAGTTGGCAATTTTTCCGATCTACTCCCAATGAGATAGAACATTGGGGAGGTATGGAGAAAGTAGTTTTATGGGAAGGTGGCAACGGTACTCTCGAATCATTTGTAAAAGAAAAGCTTGGAAGCACTAATACAGGAGCTTGGATAAGGGGCAAGAAATGTTGGGGGAATCTGGGCTTTGCCGTCAAACAAATGGGAACACTTCCTGTGACATTGTACAATGGAGAACTATTTGATGATAATATAGCGGTGATTATACCCAATTCTCAGGAGTTAGTTCCTGCCATTTACTCCTTTTGTTCTTCAGGTGATTTCAACACAGAAGTGCGTAAAATCAATCAAAAATTGGCTGTAAAAGCCAAATATTTTTTGCAGGCTGAATTTGAAATTAACAAATGGACGAAAGTCGGCATAGATAAATACCCCAACGGCCTCCCTAAACCCTATACTGATGATCCAACGCAGTGGATTTTTCATGGTCATCCTTGCGGCTCTGTAGTTTGGGATGAGAGCGTAAAATGGACAGCTCACGGAGCAATTCGATGCGACGACACAGTTCTACAAGTCGCCGTCGTCCGCTTGCTCGGCTATCGCTGGCCTGCGGAGCTAAATGCTAACCTTGAGCTGGCCGGTAAACAGCGCCAGTGTATTAAACGAAACGAAACGCTGCTGCCATATGCCGATGATGACGGCATCGCCTGTATCCCACCGGTGAGGGGCGAGGCGTCTGCCGCAGACCGTCTGCTGAATCTTCTGGCGGCAGCCTATGACGATGACTGGTCAAATGATATTCAGACGCTGTTGCTCAAAAACGCCGAACATGCAGGCAAGACATTGGATACTTGGCTGCGAGGCAAGTTTTTCACCCAGCACTGCAAGCTCTTCCATCATCGGCCATTCATTTGGCATATCTGGGACGGTCTCCAAGACGGCTTCGCAGCCCTGATAAATTACCACAAGCTCGATGCCAAGCTGCTGGAGACTTTAATCTACACCTATCTGGGTGATTGGACCAGCCGTCAGAAACAAGACATCGTGAGTGGTGTGGATGGCGCTCAGGAAAAACTGGCTGCCGCGGAAGCATTGAAGAAAAAACTTGAACTGATTCTCGAAGGCGAAGAACCAAATGACATTTTTGTGAGATGGAAGCCTATTGAGAAACAGCCAATCGGATGGAACCCCGACTTGAATGACGGCGTTAGAATGAATATCCGCCCCTTTATGACTGTTGGCGATATCAAAAAGAAAGGTGCAGGAGTCCTAAGAGATAAGCCAAACATCAAATGGGGAAAAGATCGGGGGAAAGATGTTGAGTCCGCTCCGTGGTATTCATTATTCAAAGGTGATCGCATCAACGACCATCATTTGACTCTGAATGAAAAGCTGAATGCTCAGAGAGAAAATAGGAAGTAAATATTCTATGATTTATTATTTAAAAAGATCGCTTCGTAACAAGCTTGAAAAGACGGTTAAAGATGCGAGGGACATCGCTGAAGACGCTGCTCGGGCAGCACTTGAGCATCTGGGTGTAGGAGAGGCGACGGCTTATCCACATCTCTCGGATACCGACCGCAAATTGCGCCGCAGACTTAGGGCACACGGTCGCCAGCTTGGCAATGGGCGCAATGCCAAAGGTGAGCAGGTTCTTGATAGACTCATCGAAGAGGTTGCCTATGAGCACTGGCACCGCATGCTGTTTGCCCGGTTTTTGGCCGAAAACAACTTCCTCATGTATCTCGACCCAGATGATCCGGTGGCAGTAACTCTTGAGGAGTGCGAGGACCTTGCCGCTGATGAAGGAGCGGCCAATGGCTGGGAGCTTGCATCTCGATATGCTGCCCGCATGTTGCCGCTGATTTTTCGGCCGGATTCACCGGTATTCCAGTTTACGTTGCCTCCGGAACATCAGCAGAAACTCGAACACCTTGTAGCAGACTTGTCGCAGGAGGTTTTTACGGCGTCCGACTCTCTCGGCTGGGTCTATCAATTCTGGCAGGCCAAGAACAAAGACGAAATCAACGCTTCTGAGGTGAAAATCAGTGCCCGTGAACTGCCCGCTGTCACCCAACTTTTCACAGAGCCATACATGGTCAGCTTCCTGATAGACAACTCTTTAGGGGCTTGGTGGGCAGCCAGGCGTTTAAAAAGGGATGACTTTGAAAACGCGAAAACAGAAGATGAACTCCGTTCCAAAGCGGCCATTCCTGGCGCGCCACTGGAGTATTTGCGCTTTGTTAAACAGGAAGACCATACCTGGAAACCTGCCGCAGGATCATTCGAAGACTGGCCAGACAATCTGGCCGATTTCAAAATGCTTGATCCTTGCTGCGGTTCGGGGCACTTTCTGGTCGCCGCCCTTTTGATGCTTGTTCCCATGCGCATGGAGTTGGAGGGATTGTCGATTCAAGAGGCGGTGAATAGGGTGCTTAATGACAACCTGCACGGACTGGAAATCGACCGGCGTTGTACCGAGATAGCTGCCTTCAATCTGGCATTGGCGGCCTGGCGACTTGCAGGCTATCGCCCACTGCCAGCACCCCAAATCGCTTGTACCGGTATGGCCATCGGAGGATCTCGCGAACAATGGATGGAAATCCTGGAGGGCCAGAGGCTGAACAGGAATCTGCGGTTCTTTTTCGGGCAGCTTTACGACCTTTTCAGCAAAGCCCCCACCCTGGGCAGCCTGATCAACCCCCATCGTTTTTTAGGCAGCGGCCTGTTGGATGAAAAGGGCATGGCTGATTTGCATACTGTCCTTGCAACCGTATTGGTCGAAGAATCAAAATCGATAGCGGAACGATACGAAATGGGGATCACCGCACAAGGTGTGGCCAAAGCTGCTGAATTACTGGCAGGTCGTTACACACTGATTGCGACAAATGTCCCCTATCTTGGGCGAGGCAAGCAGGATGATGTAATCAAGGACCATCTCGAAATCTATTATCCCCTTGGAAAACCAGATCTCGCTACCGCTTGTGTTCTTAGATGTTTGGAGTTCTGTGAAAAAGGTGGAGCAACTGCTGTTGTTACACCACAAAATTGGCTATTCTTGAGCTCATATACAAAATTGCGTCAAATGCTGTTGGAAAACCGCTCGTGGAATGCAGTGGTAAGATTGGGTGAACATGCCTTTGAAAGCAGTGCAGCAGCTGGGGCTTTTGCAGCCATGGAAATCATCTCAGCTAAGTCGCCATTAAAAAATCAAATAATGGCAGGAATCGATGTTTCTGCCCCAATGGGTAAGGGGACAATATACGCTGATCAAAAATCTGTTATGTTAAGGGATAGTAACTTTGAAAACATAGTATTAATAATACAATCGCAGCAATTGAAGAATCCCGATGCACGAGTGGGATTTCGTGAGCAAACAGCAGAATCAAGGATCAGTTTAGTCGCAGACTGTTACCAAGGAATAGTAACTGGTGATATTGAACGATTTACTATGAAATTCTGGGAAGTGATAATTAAAAAAGAAATATGGGTACCCTTTCGCCGAAGCAATACTTCTAATGTGGAATATGGTGATGTTTCTGATGTATTATTATGGGAAATGGGAAAAGGGCAACTGCATTCTTATGCATTAGAAGCAAGAGACCAACTTCATGATATGCATGAAAGTGGAAATCGAGCTTGGGGGCGCCATGGAGTAGCTATTAATAGAATGAGAGACCTGAGAGCTGTCCCCTATTATGGTGAGCATTTTGATAATAATGTTGCGGTAGTATTTCCAAAGAAAGATGAGGCGCTAAATACAGCCCTTCTTGTATACCTGAGCTCAGAGTCTTTTTTATCAGCTGTTCGAGAATTAGACCAAACTATAAAAGTTACAAATAGAACTTTACTAAAAGTCCCGTTTAACCACAGTCACTGGAAAAAAATCGCTGCCAAGAAATATAAAGATGGCTTTCCAGAACCATATTCCGATGATCCAACGCAGTGGGTTTTTCATGGCCACCCTATTCATTCCACAGCCTCGCTTCAAGTAGCTGCTGTCAGGCTTTTAGGCTATCGCTGGCCAGCTGAAAACGAAGATAGTTTTAGATTAGACAAATGTGCAAGAGATCACATTAAGCGCTGTAGTTTATTATCCTCCTTTATAGATAATGATGGTATTGTTTGCATTTCGCCGGTGCGTGGGGAAGCCTCCGCCTCGGATCGATTGATGAACCTACTTGCTCGGGCCTACGATGTTGACTGGAACGCAGACAAATTAAATGCACTTCTTAATGACGTCGGTTACACGGGAAAAACAATAGAAACCTGGTTGCGTAATGGCTTTTTTACTCAGCATTGCGCAATGTTCCGCCAACGTCCCTTCATCTGGCAGGTTTGGGATGGTTTAAACGACGGTTTTTCCGTCCTGGTGAACTACCACAAGCTTGACCGCAAGAATTTGGAAACACTTATCTACACCTACCTTGGCGACTGGATCAGTCGGCAGAGGGATGATATTAAATCAGGTGTAGACGGCGCGAAGGAGCGGCTTTCTGCCGCTGAAACCTTGAAACATCACTTGGAGCTGATTCTTCACGGCGAATCTCCATATGACATCTTTGTGCGTTGGAAGCCCATCGATCAACAACCTATCGGTTGGGACCCCGATCTCAATGACGGCGTCTGTGTCAATATTCGTCCTTTTTTAAAAGTTCCGGACGTAAAGACCAAAGGTGCCGGAGTTCTGAGAGTGAAACCTAAGATTAAATGGGGTAGGGATCGGGGCAAGGAGCCCAAACGCGCCATCACCGCATATCCATGGTTTTGGGGCTGGGACGGCACGGTGGATTTTACGGGTGGACCAAAATTTACTGGCGAGCGTTTCAACGACTGCCACTACTCATTAAACTTCAAGCGCCTGGCACGTCAAAGGATCGATGACTAAGAGAGAGTATTAAGAAGGAGTATACAGATGAGTATCAATGTCGGCATTATCGATCAACGTATAAGAAAGCTGGCTGAGGACTTAGCGACCGAGTTCGAGGAAAGGCTGAACATCAAAAACGATGAGGTGAAACAACGATCGACGGCCTTTGTGTTTCTTTCAGTCAAAATCGTATTAGACCTTCCTGACGAGGAAGTTTTGGATTGCATTACCGAGGGAGGAAATGACTTTGGAATCGATGCGCTCCATGTGGGAGATGTCGAAGACGGCGAATTTGTGATGACATTGTTCCAGGGAAAATACAAACAGAATTTGGCAGGTGATGCGAACTTCCCGCAGACCGGTGTGGAAAAAGTCATCCAGGCGCTAAAGTTTTTGTTTGACCCGGATTCCATTTTTACAACGAACCCCCAACTCACTTTGCTCATAGAAGAAATCCGTTCACTGGTGCGAGATGGACACATACCTCGCGTTCGAGTCGTATTATGTAACAATGGTCTGAAATGGTCCGATACAGCACAACAAATAATTGATGGCACCGGACTCCCTGACGACCAGATCGGATGGGAACATGTCAACCACGATGAACTCGTTCGTTTAATGCAGGCGGCAAAGCAAGTTGATGATACGCTTAGACTGGCCGGTAAAGCTATCGTTGAGGATTTGGATTACTGTAGGGTTCTCATTGGCAAAATTACTGTAAGAGAGATTGAAGTGCTTTTCAACCGGCACGGCGACCTGCTATTAGAGCGAAATGTCCGCCGTTTTCTCGGGCTACAGGGCAACCGGGTGAACCAAGGAATTAATCACACATTAAGAGCCGTAGAGGAGCGTGAAAATTTTTATTTTTACAACAATGGTATCACACTACTCTGCCGTAAGTTCACATATAATGCGCTTCAAGGCGAAAATTACCAAGTGCGCACTGAGGGGCTTCAGATCATTAATGGGGGGCAGACCTGTAAGACGATCCAGAAAACACTCGCCGAACTCGCCGGTGCTGACGCCAACATGGAAAAAGCATTTGTGCTCATACGGCTTTACCAGCTTCCAAGTGAAGCGACAGATCTTATCCGCAGCATAACCTTTGCAACCAATAGCCAGAACCCGATTGATCTACGAGATTTGCGTTCAAATGACCACAAACAGAAAAACTTGGAGACGGCTATCGACGATCTTGGATTTGTTTATCACAGACACCGGAGCGAAGCCTCTTTGGGAGTTCTTGATATAAGTAGCGCCACTGCAGCTGTAGCGGTATTGTCTGTGTGGAGAGAACACCCGCATCAGGCAAAATTCTATGGCCGTGAGCATTTTGGTAAGCTCTACGATAATATATTCACAGACAATCTCAGCGGGGCGCAAGTGATTATCGCAACGCTTCTGTTTCGCTTTGCCGAGAATAAACGGCGCCGTCCATCTGAGGAGACACCGAATTTTGTAGCATATGCTTCTTGTTTTTTGGCAATGCTGATGGGGCGTTTTTTACTAGAAGACCTTGAGATCTCTCTTTCTCAACTGGACCACCGCAAGTTCAACAATGCCAGATCTATCTTCGATCATAATCAAGAGGCTTATTATCAAAGAGCCGTCAAAATGATTGGCGATGCGATCCGTCGCCTGTATGGCAACCAGCAAGTGTCTTTACAGCGTTTAGCAGCAACTTTTAGACGGGGCGACCTCCTGGAAGAACTGTCACGGGGAAACCAGACAGATGAATAATATCCTGATGCATATGGTAAAAGCCATTCGCTCTGCTGCCGTGTTCAACCCGGAGGTACAGGTTGTTCCAGCTTGCATCCTTTGGCCTGATCGAGACCGTCAGTGGGAAGCCATTATCCCTCGGATGCAAATTGAGTTACCGGAACTATTTGTTCTTGGCGAATACGATATTGAAAAACGCACCGGCCCCGCTATTTGGCTGCGCTGTGTCTTGGCTGGTAAAATTACCATTGAAAATGAAACTCCGGCGGAAAACCAAGTGAAGGAGAAGCAGACCCGCTATCACATAGCCAAAAATATTCCTATTTTCTACCTTCCCGGTTTCAGCCGTCAGGATCTAAGAGCCGTGGAAAACTGCCCTGAACAACTCAAACCGTTGGCTGAGTTACAATACCGTGGCGTGATTTGGTCTCAAATCAACGCCAAAGACTGGACCATACTATCATTTCTTAAGTCTGACCAAGGCGGATTGGGCCTTGATGTCGCTCAGGACAACAACACAAAGAATGCCATGCAATTGGCGCTTTATCGCCTTGTGGATGAAGATATAATCCTTTTGAAAGGCAAGCGCTTGGATAAGGACTATTTCAATACCCTGCTTACCGGGGGGGACCCGGTGCGGGATCTTCTGCAATGGCTGGATCTGGGCAATGCCTTCCGTGCAGGGAGAGGGGAAAACGAATGGGTCGCTTTTGTGGAGGTCTGCAAATCGCAGCTTGCATTTAATCCACACGATGACGGCCCCCTGTCCGGTGCTGAAAAGCTGGCCATCCATGCGGGGCCTTGGCAGGCGATCTGGGAACGCTATTGTGAAGCCCCCAACCGCTACCCCAATATTCCCGCCCTGATACGTAAGTGTGTCATGCCGTTGGAATTGTTTTCCAATGCAAAGACACAAGGCGGGTGGCCACAATGGAACGAACGCCAGGAACAAGACCTTAGGAAAGCCCTGTTGGGGCTCGGCGACCTGCCCGATCATAAGGCCCGACAGCGAATCGCAGAACTCGACAAATCTCATCGTGAAAGGCGAAAACTGGTATGGGTTGAGCTGGGTGAATCGCCACTGGCGCTGGCTTTACGCCCCCTCACAATTCTATCTGAAATAACGGCAAACTCGCTGACGGCAGGTTCGACCAAGGATCTGTCAACCGGATATTCCAGCACGGGTTGGAAGGCGGACGCTGCCGTTTTACAAGCGCTTTCATTCGTGGAAAAGGAGGATGATTTCAAAGCTGCGACAATGGCGATCCGTTCCATTTATCTGCCGTGGGTTGAAGATTCCGCGCGCTATTTGCAAAAAGAGGTTGACCATTCAGGATACCCCGGCACACCAATTTCAGGCCAGAAAACACAGTCCGCCGCCAAAGGCGAATGCATCTTGTTTGTAGACGGCTTGCGATATGATCTGGCTCAGCAGCTATCCGAACTTTTGACTAAACGAGGTTATAAAGTTGCTGGGAAAGCCTCCTGGGCTGTCTTACCCAGTGTGACGGCTACCGGGAAGCCGTCTGTTTCACCCGTTCGGGAATTTGTTGAGGGGGGAGAAGCAAATTCGGATTTTGAGCCCTCGGTTAAAGAAACCGGCCAGTCACTCAAAGGCGGGTATCACCTCAAAAAGCTATTAAAGGCGAATGGCTGGATCGTTTTAGAAAAATCGGAATCCGGAGATGGTAGCGGACACGCATGGTGCGAATTCGGGAACATTGACCACGAGGGACATGCGCGAGGGTGGAAGCTTTCCAAGTTTATCACTGGTTTGTTGTCGGAAATTTCCGACCGTGTGGGGCAACTATTGGCCGCTGGATGGAAAACGGTTCGAATCGTAACCGATCATGGTTGGCTATTGCTGCCCGGCGGACTTCCGAAAATCGATCTACCGACTGCCCTGGTTGAAAACAAATGGGGACGATGCGCCGTTATTAAGCATGGGGCCGTTACAGAGGAACGTTTATTCCCCTGGTACTGGAATCCTAACCAAAGCATCGCTCTGGCTAACGGTATCAGTTGTTTTAAAGCTGGCGAGGAATATGCCCATGGAGGACTGAGCCTCCAGGAATGCCTAACACAAGAGCTAATGGTGTCACCCGGCACACCGCCCAAGCAGGAAACCTCAGCCGAAATCACCGATGTTGTCTGGAAGGGGCTTCGATGCAAAATCGCTGTGGATGGTGACTTTACGGCTCTATTCTTTGATATCCGGATAAAGGCCGGCAATCCAGACGATAGCGTGGTTATGAACGTCAAACCCATAAACGAAAACGGAATGGGATCGGTTGTCGTTGAAAATGAAGAGCTTGAGGGCTCCGAAGCCTCAATCGTACTCCTTGATAAAGATGGGATGCTGATCGCCCAGGAAAAGACGGTTATCGGCGGAGGTACAGATTAATGGAAATGGACCATTTGGATAAACTGGCCGCCTCGGCACTTGACGGATATTTAGTGCGTAAAGATCTGGTACGAACATTCCGTCGTCAATTTCCAGTTCCAACCTATGTCGTGGAATTTCTTTTGGGAAGGTATTGTGCAAGCACAGACCCTGAGGAAATCGAGGAAGGGCTTGAAATCGTTCAGCGCCAATTACAGTCCCGGACCGTAAAGGCCGGCGAGGAGGAGCTTTTCAAAGCTCGTGCCAGGGAAAAAGGCTCCGTCAAGATTATTGATCTGCTTAGCGCCAGATTGGATGCCAAGACCGACTCCTACATTGCCACGCTGCCAAGCCTCCAACTTAAGGACGTTCGAATAAGCTCCGAGTTGGTCAACACCCATGAACGGATGCTGACCGGTGGTTTTTATGCGGAAATCACATTGAGCTATGATGCTGCCATCGCACAGGAGAAAAACGGTCGACCTTTTGGAATTCAAGTCCTTCGCGAGATTCAACTTTCAAAGCACGATGTATTGGATATCCTGGGGGAGGTTCGGAACCAGTTTACAAC
>JAQYVS010000400.1 GCA_030145365.1 Desulfofustis sp.
TTTAAAGCTCTGAAAAGAGTTACAAGCGGTAATACGTTGATGGTTTTTCATGATCAGTCGTATCTAGGTTTTCTCTATGGCAGAAAAGGCTATTCAGATATATTTCAGGATTATAATGTCGGACCGACAATGTCCATTAACCCTGGGAATGCATACCTGGCACCAAAGAGTTCCCCGTACAACAGCATAGCTGATGTCATTGCTGCCTGTGGCAAAGGAGAAAAAGTCAGAGTTGCCATTCAGCCGGGCGGCGTTTCAGAGATCGGCTTCAGCGCCTTAAAAAATGCCGTTAAAATTACACACCCGGGAAAAGAGGGGAATCTGGTTGCAGTAAACACCGGCTCTCAGGCAGATAAAAACCTGCTCCTTTTTGATGGCCAGGCAGATGTCATCAATGGAACAGTTCAGGCAAATGAACAGTATACAAGACTGCCGGCTGATGATCAGAAGGCCATGAAGTTCCTGTGGCTTACTGCAAGAAAAGAGACCATTGCCCAGGCAAATGAACAGGGTATGGGGGAGACCACCAGAGAGCAGCTTCTCGCCTTTGTTACGCCTAGCCAGTCAGTAACCCAGGATGGAAAGAAAGATTTCACCTTCGATAAAGAATTCTTTTTCCTTTACAACAAAGATATGAGTCAGGAAGTTGTTGATTACATCGATCAGGCCCTCACTGAGATTTTTGCTGAAGGTAACATTCAGATGACACAGAAGAAATCATTCTTTATTCCCAACTTCAGACCATCAGCTGAAGCAAAAGTCTACCTGATGGATAAAAATGAGCAGTACAAGGTAATTATCAACGCTATTAGATAGTTGTAGGGCGACACACGACAAAGAAGCGGGTGAAAAGCGCCCGCATCTTTGTTGTTCAACCTCCTGCTGGGTTCACATTTTTTTCGAGAGTTGGATGTACTTTTAATAGGTCCAGAAGTCTATGACCATTGGTATCAATCAGGCTCGACGGGAAAAAGAGTTGTTAATGATAGACAGTTACGATTGCATCGAGGTGTAGTAATGGGAGATACAGCTTCATCACTACTTGCAGTGAAGATAGATTTTGATCAATCGCACCTGTTTTTCCCCAGGATAATCATGTGCCTGCTTTTGCTCCTGCTGGTGATAATTGCTGTTCTTTACGGGCGGAATTTTTTTCAGGATATTCGAGCCGGTCGCAGGCATGTACGATTTTTCCAAGAAAATTACGATAAAATCAGATTGTTTGGAACTATCATCGGGGTGGTTATCTATTTCGTCCTGATGGATTATGTCGGTACGCTCTTTCCTAATACAGGTTTGGGCTTTCTGTTGGTTTCAATCCCATTTATGCTGTTTTTATCATTGCTGTATGTACATGATCTGGATAGAAAAAAAACGATCATCATCCTGCTTAATTCAACGATTGCGCCCCTAACTGCCTGGTACATACTTGGTAACCTCTTTAACATTACTCTGCCTTGATTATGGAATTTCTGACGCTGTTATCGCCCGAGCTATTCCTCTTGGTTATTGCCGGGGTAATTGTCGGTATCGTTTTTGGTGCTATTCCCGGTATGACAGCTACCATGGCCGTGGCAGTCTGTCTTCCCCTGACATACTCACTTGATATGGTTAATGGTGTTGGACTGCTCCTAGGGCTCTATGTGGGTGGTATCAGCGGGGGGCTTGTGCCTGCCATTCTTCTCAATATTCCCGGAACCCCATCGTCGATCACCACGACATTTGACGGATACCCAATGACCCAGAGGGGAGAGGGAGAAAAGGCCTTGAAGACCGGCATCGTATCTTCTCTTTTCGGAGGTCTTCTCAGTGTATTCATCTTGTTTTTCTTTACGCCGGTGCTGGCTGATTTTGCCATAAAATTTTCATATATTGAAAAGTTTTTAATTATTCTCTTTGCCTTGTCGGTAATTGCTTCTCTATCCAAGAAGAGTATGCTCATCGGGATTTTCAGCGGTGTTCTCGGGATATGGTTCAGTCTCATCGGAACCTATGATATTTCTGTGGGAGGAAATGGCGAGACCCGTTTGATGTTTGGATTCATGGAGTATTATCTTGACAGCGGCTTTTCTCTGCTGCCTGTATTAATCGGTCTGTTCGGTCTTGGTACGATACTGGAAGAGGCAGAAAAGGGCGTTAAGGATGAAGTGCAGTCGGTTAACGGTTCCTCACTTGCTGGTGGTGCCGACAACAGTGGAAAATTCTCCTTCAGTGTTTTCAAGGGTCAGTTTGTAAATCTTTTTCGCTCCGGGCTTATCGGTACCTTTGTCGGCATGTTGCCAGGAGTAGGCGGGAGCGCAGCCTCAGTACTGTCCTATACCCAGCAGAAGAATTTCTCAAAAGACCCATCAAAGCTTGGCAAAGGTGCTCCTGAAGGGGTAATTGCCTCAGAGGCTGCAAATAACGGATTGACCGGAGGTGCTCTGGTACCGCTGTTATCACTTGGTATACCCGGAGACAGTACGACGGCTGTTTTGATCGGTGCCTTTACGCTGCAGGGATTGCAGGTTGGGCCGTTGTTTATAAGTGAAAATATGGGCATCTGGAATTCCATGGTTATTGCCCTTCTTTTCGCCAATTTTGCAATGTTTCTGATCATGTTTTTTGCGATCAAATATATTGCCAAGGTTGTCACGGTGCCCAAATACCTCCTCTATCCGATTATCATCATGATGTGTGTAGTCGGAGCTTATGCGATCAATTATGGAATAATGTTTGATGTTTGGACCTTGTTTATATTCGGGGTATTGGGATATGTGGGATCAAAATTGGGTATCGAGGTCGCCCCCTTTATTATCGGTTTTATTCTTGGTAAATCAGCAGAAGTATACTTTGTGAAAAGCCTTGAATCTTTTGGCAGCCTTACCATATTTTTCACCAAGAGTCCGATTGCTGTCTTTCTGTGGATTCTTATCCTTGTTTCGGTATGCTACTCGATCTACTCAACCAATAAGAAACGCAGTATTTCAAGTTAGATAT
>JAQYVS010000441.1 GCA_030145365.1 Desulfofustis sp.
ACACCGCCAAACACTTCCTTGGCAAAGATAACCCCGAAACTGGCACCGACCGCCACCTGCCAAAGCGGGATTGTCGGCGGCAGGGTCAGAGGCAGCAGCAAGCTGGTGACCAGGTAGGCTTCGGAAAACTCATGACCGCGAATCAGGTTGAACAGGGCCTCCCAGACACTGCCAGCGATAACGGTGACCAGATAGATCGGGACAAAATAGAGGGCACCGTGCATCATATTGGAAAAAATCGACTGCGAATTAATGCCGATAAGTTGCATTATCGCACCGCGCCAGCCTTCAGGAACAGCTCCGATTTCAGCTAAGACCTGATTGGCCTGGTAGCCCGTATTCCATAAAGCCATTATCGTGCAGGGGATCAAGGCGATTATCACGGTGATCATGATCCGTTTCAAATCCACCGCATCGCGAACGTGTGGAGCCGATGGTGTTGATTTGGTGGTGGAAAAAAGAAACGAATCGGTCGCCTCGTAGAGCGGATACCAGCGTTCCAGTTTGCCGCCTTTTTCAAAATGCGGTTTGAGGTTGAGAAAATATCTATTGAGAAATTTCATATTGGGCGCCAACTTTTATCTTTCTATCCTTCTAATTCAATGGAAGTCAAGGTCTCACGGAGTATCGGGCCAAAATCGTTTTTTCCCGGACAGACGTAAGAGCAGAGAGCCAGATCTTCTTCAATGAGCTCCAGGCAACCCAGCTCTTTGGCCCGTTCAGTATTACCTGAAGCCAGGCTTTTCAAGAGGTAGACCGGAACCATATCCAGCGGCATCACTTTTTCGTAGGTACCCAAGGGGAAAATTGCCCGATTTCCACCCCAGATCGCAGTGTTTAAAGGCAACTTGCCGGGTTTAGAAAAAGATGACCAGAAGGCCCTGGTTACCGAGAAGCGATCACCGCCGGGCCGGAGCCAGCCGAAAAATTGCCGGCCGTCGCCCTCTTCCAGACAGCTGATTTGCTGGTGGTAACGGCCGAGGTATCCTCTGATCTGATCAACCTGTCTGCCATCAAGAACTGATCCCGACAGCAATCGAACATCGGCTTCTGAGATCTCATCTTCACAGAGCTCGGCAATTGATGCACCCAGACGGGTGCGAACGTGCCGGGGGTCTTTTACCGCCGGTCCTGCCAGCGCCACGATTCTTTCGACGCTAAGCTGCCCGCTGCGAAACAGACCGCCGATTGCAATCACATCCTGGGCTCCAATATGCCAGGCCGTTTTTGTTTCACTAACCGGGTTAAGAAAATGAATATGTGTTGAAGGCAGACCAACCGGATGCGGCCCCGAAAACTCTACTGAATCAACCGCCTCGATCGATTCATCAATTGTTTTCTGACCTGTCTCCAGACAGAGATAGACCGATGATTGCACACATTTTGTCAAAGCTTTGAGGCCACGCAGAAAATCATCTTTGTGCAGTTCTATGATTTCATCCATATCCGGACCCAGGGGCGAGCTGTCAATGGCAGTGACGAAAAGTGATGCCGGCTTGCTGTTAACCCTCGGTATTTTACCGTAGGGTCTGGTTCTGATCCCGCACCAGAGACCTGATTTAATCAGCAGTTCCTGCAGCACTTCCGAGCTCAAATCACCGGGGTCTGTATCTGGTTCACAGAAAGAGATTGCCTCGTTGCCTTCAAGGCGGATCACCAGAGATTCGAACTTACGTTTTGCTCCCCGGTTAATTGCGATTACTTCTCCGCTGCCGGGGGCGGTGAAGATCACACCTTCATTTTTTTTGTCTGTAAACAACGGTTGGCCGCAGGCTACATGATCCCCGACATTCTCCAGCATGGTCGGCTTCATGCCGATATAATCGTCTCCCACCAGTGCCACATGTTTGAGCGGTCTGCTGTCTGTCACTGTGCGCGAGGGCTCGCCGCTGATAGGAATGTCCAGTCCTTTATCTATTGTAATCTGCTGCATATCAACCGAAGAATCCTTTTGTCTGAGATCTGTTCAATGCCTTATCAATAAAATAACCTTCACAATCCGGCAGTGATTCAAGCAGGGCAATTGATTTTTCAGGACCCAGTACCATGGTTGCCGTGGCCAGCCCGTCTGCTTTGGCAACGGATGGCGCCAGTATAGAACTCGATGCGGTTTCAATCGGAGAGAATCCGGTATGGGGATTGATGATATGATGTGTTTTTTTATCCTCGGTAAAATACTGCATATAGTCCCCTGAGGTGGCGATGGCTCGATCACTGAGTTCAATTGTTGTCATTTGTTTTAAATCGTCGTTGCGTGGATCTCTTATCCCGATCCTCCATGGTTTACCATCCTGTCGATGCCCCACTGTCATCAGATCGCCACCGGCCTCCACGTACGCATTAGTCAGACCATATTCCCGCAGGACAGCTACTCCCTGGTCCACAATATAACCTTTGGCGACAGCATCCAGGGTGACCTGGGTGCCGGGTCGTGAGTACTTGATTGTGGCAGACTCCTCTACAACAATATGTCGATAATCAACGAGTTGCAAAATTTCTTTTATTTTTCTTTCGTCAGGAAGAACGCCACTCTTTTTTATTTCCTTAAAAAGACCCACCAACGGGAGAACTGTCGGGTCAAATGCTCCGCCGGTTAATTCACTGAGTTCTCGGGAAAGCGTGAAAACTTCAACCAGTTCCCGGGGGGCGTTGGTCAAAATTCCTTCACGGTTCAATTGTGACAGGGGACTGTCGGGGACATAGGTGCTCATCATCGAGGAAAGTGTTTCCATTCTGGTGCAGCAGGCATTGATCGCCTCTCTAGAGAGTGTTTCATCTGGTCCACAGACAGCCAGATTAACAATGGTCCCCATCATCGGCTGGCTGTGGCGGATTACCAGCATTCTCCTGTTTTGAGATAACCCCAGATACACTACTGCTCCGATTACAACAGCCCCACCGGTCAGCTGCAGCAGACGTCTTCTGCTTAAGCCCTTAGTCTTCTGTTTGTCTAAATAACTATTCATTATAATATTAATTAGATAGGTCGTTCCGGATAGAGAGATGTCGAATAAAACAAACAGGATCCAAACACAATTTTCCTCAGTTATCTCAAGTCTGTTGGACTATTATAACCACTGCTGAACAGTCCGCAAAAAAGAGCCATATCCTTTTTGTGTCCTATATTTAGATAGTTGACAAATTGAAATTAAATAAAATCATTATGTTAGGAATAGCTTGACATTATTGCTGGACTGGTAAGTAATGGACTCAGTTGTTGGAAACTTCAGGGGCTGGTCTTCAACAAAAATATCACTTTCATATGAGCGAGGTGTTCAGTGGAATCCAATTTTCCCTACGAAAAACTTGGATTATTTTATCTTGGTAAAGAGCTGCCGATCGGCGATGAACCTGCTCCTGAATTACCACTCTTGTACAAGAGCAAGAACCTGACAACCCATGGTGTGATCATCGGGATGACTGGCAGTGGCAAAACCGGTTTGGGTATTGGGCTTATTGAAGAAGCGATCATGGATAATGTTCCGTCGATCATTATCGATCCCAAAGGTGACATGGCCAATCTGCTGTTGACTTTTCCCAACCTTGAACCGTCCGATTTCCAGCCCTGGATAGACCCCGCTGAAGCCTCACGGAAGAACATGTCGGTGGAGCAATTTGCCGATAAAACAGCCAAGACCTGGAGTGACGGTCTCGCCTCATGGGGGCAGGGGAAACAGCGCATTCAATCGTTGAAAGAAAAATCCAGGCTGACCGTCTATACTCCCGGCAGCAGCAGTGGTGTACCGGTTTCGATAATGGCGAGTTTTTCGGCACCCGCTGATGCTATTTTAGATGATCATGACAGTTTGAATGCACTGGTCGGCTCCACCGTTACGAGTCTGCTGGCCCTGGTAAATATTGAAGGTGAGCCGCTGACCAGCCGGGAGCATATTCTGATTTCTTCAATTCTGCTGCATTACTGGCGCAACAAGGATGATCTGTCCCTTGAGACCCTGATCGGGGCCATTGTTAACCCGCCGTTTGAGAAAGTTGGTGTTTTCAGCCTGGCCAATTTTTTCCCCCAGAACGATCGAATGAAGCTTGCGATGCTGTTAAATAACGTTATTGCAAGTCCGTCTTTCAGCAGCTGGCTGCAGGGACAGCCAATGGATATACAGAAAATCCTCTATGGGGAAGGTGGAAAACCAAAGACTGCGATCTTTTCGATTTCCCATTTAAGCGAAACGGAGCGGATGTTTTTTGTTACCCTGCTGCTTAATGCAATGATCGGCTGGATGCGCCGGCAGCAGGGCACTTCTTCATTGAAAGCCCTGCTCTACATGGATGAGATTTTCGGCTATTTTCCGCCAACAGGTAATCCGCCTTCAAAAAAGCCGATGCTGCTTCTGCTCAAACAGGCCAGGGCATTTGGGGTCGGAGTGGTACTGGCTACCCAGAATCCGGTGGATCTCGATTACAAAGGATTATCGAATATTGGTACCTGGTTTGTCGGCCGTCTGCAGACGACCCAGGATCAGGACCGCGTTCTTGAAGGGATTGTCGGAGCAAGCGACGGCAATTTGAACCGGAAGATGGTCAGAAAGCTGCTTTCAGACATGAAAGGTCGCCAGTTTCTGCTGACCTCGGCTCATATGGAAGAGCCCTTGCTGTTCGAGACCCGCTGGGTCATGTCCTATCTTAAAGGGCCAATCAGTCAGCGGGATATTTCGAAGTTAATGGATGGCCGTCAACCGGAAATGATTGGGGCTCAAACAGAGGCAGGGAAAGTGTCCGAGCCCAGTGGAGTCCTTACAAATCAACCGCCAATGCTGCATGAAGGTGTCGATCAGCGTTATCACCTGGTTTCAATGTATTCCGAGAAGCTTTCATTCGAGCCGTGGCTGGCGGCAAAAGCTTCGCTCAGATTTTATAACGCCAGCAGAAATATTGATGAAGTAAAAGCATATAACCTGCGTCTCTATCTCGATGATATATTTAAGGATCCAGACTGGAATGAAGCGGAATTATCGACCATAGAGCTTGATTCCTGCAGAAATTCGGTGCCAGACGGAAGCTCGTTTCTTGCACTGCCGTCACATTTTGCTTCGCTGAGAAACCTTAACACCTACAAAAAAGATTTTGCCGACTATCTTTACCAGTCCCAGCGCCTGGAATTATTGGCTGTCAAACCGTTAAAAATGGAATCGAGACCGGGGGAGAGTGAGGATGACTTTATCGTTCGAATTGCAGATCGTCTGCGTGAAGACAAGGAGGCAGCAGTTGAAAAGCTGGCTGATCAGTTTCAGGTCAAACGAGAACGAGTAGAGGCAAAACTAAGTCGCGCCCTTGCTAAGCTTGATAAGGAAAAGGGTGATGTCTCGACGAAAACCACTGATACCATTATTTCCTTCGGCACCGCGGTACTTGGTGCTTTTTTAGGGCGTAAAGCTGTCTCCTCCTCGACCATGACAAGAACTGCCAGCAGTATCAGAAAGGCTGGGAGAATAGGCAAGGAAAAAGATGATGTTCGACGGGCAGAAGAGGTGATTGCTGGACTTGAGCTTGAGATTGAGGAGCTTGAAACCGAACAGAATGAGGAACTTGAAAAACTTGCCGACTCTTACGATATATCGCGGGTCAATATAGATACCTTTTCGATAAAGCCAAGGCGTACCGATATTTTCGATGTTGAAATCTGTCTTTTGTGGGAAATGGTTCCCCCGAGAATAGATCAGCAATAACCAGCTGTCACACTGAACGTTTTTCTTTGAAACGGATCAGTGAGCCGAGTTGATCACAAAAGGGCGTGGCAATTTTATGCTCTTTGCCCTTGGTTGAGACATATCCCACCAGGGCTTCGACTTCGGTGGGCTTGTGATTTTCCAGATCCTGCAGCATGGACGGTCGATGTTCGTAGGTTGCAGGAATAAGTGTTTTATAAAATAATGCTTTATAGTGTTCGGGAGTTTCCCAGACGACGCTGCCGCCAATGGCTTTGATCACATTAAACGTTTCGTCTATTACCTGATTCATAATCTTTTTCGTTTCATCGTGTTCGGAGAGCACTCCGTAGCTTACCCCCAATATTGCTCCCAATGGATTAAGCGCACAATTGTAAAGCAGTTTGGCAAACAGCGATTGGTGGATATCTTCGACTGCTGCGGTCGGAATCCCGGAATTATTAATTGTTTTGGCGAGCCGATCGGCAGTTTGCGGGATAGCTCCGGGTTGGCTGGCGCCGATATGAACATCATCGGCCGATACGGTTATGCTTACGTGTGCCGGCTCTACAATTTCAAAACCGGTAATTATTCTGGAGCCGAGACTGCGCTCTGGCCCGAAAGTATTTTCAACCTGTTCTACATTGCCGCACCCGTTCTGCATCGAGACAACCGGGCAGGAGCAATTATTCAGTGAAGCCAGATCTTTCAGTGACGATTGTGTATCGTATGTTTTTGTGGTGAGCAGAATATAATCGTAGATCGATCCATCTGCGTTTGTGATGGAACTCGTAAGAGATATCTGCTCATTGCTTACATGAAACGATCCAAATATTCCGTCAACCGAAATGCCGTTTTGGGCTATGGCTTTGATAAAGCGTTCTCTGATAACAAGAGTCACCCCATGGCCGTCGTTTGCCAGTAAACAGCCGAGCGCCTGTCCAAGTGCCCCGGTACCGTAAATCAAAAAATGCATATGCTCTAAATATTATCTGTTTTTATTGGTCTTTTGCTGCAATCTCCGAGGAAGCTTCCGGTCATAATTTTGCTGAAGATATGCATTAAATTCCTTCAGGCAGTCGATCCGACCCTGGTGAAACTTTTCGTTATTGTCCTGACTATCTTTTTCCAGGTCGTGGCTAATATCAACAATTCTTTGATCCAGTGCTTTATAGAGATTAAGCAGATAATTGTAAGACATGGTCTGTTGCAGCTCGCTTTTCTGAGTTCAGGTGATGAAAATTATCAGTAATAAATAAAATCTTTCAAATCCACATGTTCTTTGAGGTATTTTCTTATCCATGTGAGTTCGTCAAGCTGTCCTTGCCAGTATGCCTGTTCCTTTTGCTCACCTGTTTTCGGAGATTTTCCCAGGTTGTCGCTTGCCGATGCTATGTTACTGGTGATGAAATTATGGATTTCTACTGAGTATTCGTTGGCCATCGACCGTTCCGTTTCTTTTGCAAATCCTGCATTGATATGATTGAATCGTGCAATTTTACTGGATAAACCTGGAAAATCCAGAGAAAAACAATTACTACGCTCCATGAATGACCTGCCTGCCGGTACAAAAACCGGGCAGGCGGGGTCGAAATTACTGGTTATGCTGTTTTACAGCCAATTGCTTTGGGATTTCTGGTTTTTGTTCGACCTTTTTGTTTCGCAGACATTTGCGCAGGATAGCCTGATAGGTATCCCAGTCGCGGGTTGTGAGGGCGCCTGTTTTAGCAAAGGTGATTTCTGTTCGGTTCATAACTGCCTCCTGTGGTAATGGTTGGCCGGAGGCCGATATAAAAAAGGGCCCCCAGACCAAGAATTTGGTCTGGGGGCCCTGTCACCACAGACATGTACCAACAATCCCGATTCCGCGGGGATCAATCAGTGTATCTCACACAAGGCAGGTCTTCTGACTTCCGGATCATCCTGGATTTCTGAGCACTGCGCCTTCCCGATCTCAGATCAGTGGCATAAGCAGCGTTTGTCCCCGGTTACAGCGGCGGGCCCGTTCTCGATTTGCACGAGATTCCCTATTAAGTCTGCAATCACTATTGCACAACACCTTGATGCTTAAATAAATATCTGGAAAGGGGATGCCTGTCAATGAAATTACACTGGACAAGTTCTCTCCTGTGATTAAAAGTAGGTGGCTTTGAAGGCAGCCAGAACTTTATTTCTCATGTCAAAAAGATAGAGCTCTTCTCCTGACAATTTATAGCTTACGGTTTCGGTCAGTGCGCTCATAAAGAGCTGCTCGGTCTCCAGGCCTTGGCCACAGAGTCCGCTGGTGATGGCAATTTTTTTAAATGTCAGTTCTTTATCCTGCTGATAGTATGATCCGGTAAATGGATGGCACCCTGAGAAGCCGCGAATTATTTGGTCGTTAGGAGCCATATACAGATATGCTTCTTTCTGCTGATCTGGTTCTGTTCTTATTGGCGTTTCCCTGATCTTCAGGAGACGCCAATGGGTATTAACCAGAGTTGCCAAAGACTTTTCTGCCGGTTTTTGCGAAACCATCTCAACAATGATTTGAATGGGTGGTTTTACCTCTGATCCAAAAGGATCGATGGCATAGGTGCTTATGAAAAGTAACTTCCCTTCAAACCTAATTTTGGCTCTCAGGCTGTACCGGTGTTTGGGCTCGATCTGGTCTTCAGAATAGGACAGACTAACGTTGTAGGGTGGGCCCGAGGACAGTTCTTGAGTACTCGAACTGATAATCGTTGCCGCTACATCCATTTTGGAGACGTCGTTCAGCGTCACGAGTAATTCGGCCCCCGGCGGCAGAGCGATTCGTTCCCGATAAAGGATACTAATCTCAAGTGTCTGAGATGATTTACTATCGGCAATCATTTTGGATTGACAGCTGGTAATCAGCAGACAACAAATAAACGGCAAGGCAAATCGAATGAACATGGATTGACCTCATTGTGTGGCCTATATTTCATGGTTTTACCTGAGAACAGGCATACTGACTGTTCTTGAAAAAGAGACTGATCTCAGCGTTCTCTGACCAGGTAAGGGTAATAAACTAGTAATACAGATAATACTTTTTAAGCAATAGAACAGGCATAGCGGGTGAAATGATTGGGCTGAATTATAGCTACTGCTGCGCTTTCTTGGGGATCCGATAGGTTGCCAATACTATCCCACTGAAAACCAGAAGAATTCCCTGAACATGGAAAAACTCGATAGTCTCGCCCAGAAAAAATACGGTGAGAATAGTGCTGAAGACCGGCATCAAATGGATGAAACTCCCGGCCCGGTTGGCCCCGATTTCTCGAATTGCCCGATTCCAGAAAATGAAAGCGAGAACAGAAGGGAAGATGGCTACGTAGACGATGGTGCTCAATGAAGCTGTGTTGATTGAAAAACTTTTTCCTGAAGACAACTCCAACAGATAAAAGGGTAAAATGCCGATCAGCCCGACGATGACTATTGCACACTGATAGGAAAACGGGTGCAGATCTTTGGGATAAGATCTTAGAAATATCGAGTAAAGTGCCCAAAACAGGGCAGCAGCAAGAACGAGTAAATCTCCACGATTAAAGCTCAGTTCCAGTAGTGACGAGAGATTGCCGCTGGTAATGATCAGTGTTACTCCCGAAAGAGACAGAAGAATTCCAAAGCTCTGCCGTAAGGTAAGAGGTTCTTTAAGAATCAGCAGGGAGAAGAGGGCAATCAAAACCGGAATACAGGAGTTAACCAGAACTGCGTTAACCGCTGTTGTTGTCTGCATTGCCAGGTAGATAAAGCTGTTGAAACCAGTTACGCCGAGTAAGCCCTGAATGATAATAAATCGTCTGTGCTCAAAGATCAGTTTTCTCTGGTCATACAGATGACGATAACCGAATACCAACAGGATCAGCAGCGCCAGTAACCAGCGCCAAAAAGACAGGTTCAGAGGTGGTATCTCTGCATGCATTCCCCGGCTCAGGACGAAGTTGCCAGACCAGAACAATGTTGTCAGTATCAGCAGGATATACGGCATAACCTTTCACCACGCCTTTGCACAACGTGATGATTTTTCATCAGGAATCACTTGAGAATTTAGCTAGGTACAATAATTGAGGGAGCGCCTATTTTAAATTAAACGTAGAAAATTTCTACTCATAGCTGCTCAAAGTACATGATTCGATGTGATTGCTCGAAAGTCCAATGAAATCATTTCCGACATCGAGCTCAATTCGTTCCCATTTTTCACCGGTTCGCAGAACTTCATAAATCTTTACGTCTGTAAGAGGGAAATAACGTTGTTTTGTTTTATTTTTAAATAGTCCATGGAAGGTGCCCATTATTAGAAAAAAAGAGTCTCCTCTCATTTCAGTTAAAAGCTTGGCTTTTGACAGTTCATCCTTGGCTTTTGCAGACAAAGTCTGAGCACGAAGTTTTTCAGAAGCATCACCTGTTTTTTTCAGTCCATCTGTAAAAAAAATAATATCAGAAAGCCGTATCTGAAGTTTTTTAAAACTAACGAGTTTGGCAGCACCGGGGAGAGAAACGTCGACATCGGTAATCATTATTGCATCGTCGAAACTTTTTTCAGCAGGATTCTTCCAGTAAATTGTAGAACTGTTCAATTGATCGATGGTGCGTATGTCATCGTTTTTCAGGTCAATGTATCCCGTATACTTTTTATTTGGGGTGTAGAGATGAACTCCTCGCTTTATCGATTCCTGCATATCCCCCTCCGTTGGTGTAGACACCATTCATCTAAAAGTGCAATACCTATCATAATTGTACCCGGAAATAGATTATTGTCACTATTTTAAGTTACTTTTCAGGATGTTGTGGGGGGGCCTGAGAGAACTGAATTCAAGGATAACTGGATATTTTGTGCATCTGCAAAATAAGGCTGAATTTCCGCTCAAGATGGTGTACTTGTTGTTATCAATCACAAAAAATGTAGTACTCAGCAAACAACTGGTATGATTGTGTTAGTCATGCAAATAAGACAACGAGATACCTCGATCGCTTTCTAGAGGAAAGAACCGTTACCATGGCAAAGAAAATCTTAATA
>JAQYVS010000057.1 GCA_030145365.1 Desulfofustis sp.
CTCGTGTCAATCAGGTGAGTGTTTTCTTGAAATGGCAAAACGACTATCATATCATAGGTCGTAGTAATCGTTATGTATTTGTATTTACAAGATATTAAGAGGTAAGAAGCTACTAAAACTGATGAAAGCCACTGTTCTCAGACACACTCCCTTATTTTACATAATATACATTATGCGACATTGGGCACAAGGGTAAACAGCTTTAAGTTTTTCCTCCAAGATGGTATTAACCGTAGGTTTCTTTATAAAGATCCAACTCATAGAGATATCGATATAAAAACCTTATAACAGTCATATAGATCAATACAATAGATTCTAATGGAGATTTTAAATGCCCCACACAGTCTATAGCGAACCACTTGTCAGCCGATATACCAGTACAGAAATGCAGTTTTTATTTTCAGAACAGAAAAAATTCACCACCTGGAGACGCTGCTGGATTGCCCTGGCTGAATCACAACGTGAGCTTGGACTTCACGAATTGATCAGCGAAGAGATGCTGAATGAAATGCGGGCTAATGTTGACAACATTGATTATCAACTCGCCAAGGCCAAGGAAAAAGAGATTCGTCATGATGTAATGGCACATGTTTTCGAATTTGGTACCAAGTGCCCTACCGCTGAACCCATTATTCATTTAGGAGCAACCTCCCAATTTGTGGTGTGCAATTCTGATCTGATTATCCAGAAGGAAGCTTTTAAGCTCGTCAGGAACGGTTTATTGAATGTCATTACCCAGCTGGCAAACTTTTGTGAAAACTACAAGGCTCTACCAACCCTCGGATACACCCATTATCAGCCGGCTCAACCGACCACCGTTGGAAAAAGAAATACTATTTATATCCAGGACTTACTACTCGACCTGGAATATATAGATCATTTTGTTTCAGCAATGGCAGCGAGGGGTGCCAAAGGTACAGTCGGTACCCAGGCAACATTTTTAGAATTATTCCAAGGAGATCACAAAAAAGTTCGGAAACTCGACCAGTTAGTGGCTGAAAAACTAGGGTTCGCGCGTTCAATTCCTGTAACAGGGCAAACGTACAGCCGAAAACTTGATTTAAAACTTTCAGAAGTACTTTCCGGAATTGGTGCTACCGCTCACAAATTCGCCACTGATCTGAGATTACTGTCTAATTTAAAAATCCAGGAAGAACCTTTTGCTAAGAACCAGACTGGTTCTTCGGCTATGGCTTACAAGAGAAATCCCATGCGATCTGAGAGAATGACCGGCCTGTCTCGCAAACTTATGGGTCTTGTTCCGGATTTTGCAGCAACCTATTCAAATCAATGGTTTGAAAGAACCCTCGATGATTCTGCAATACGTCGCATGGACATTCCTCAAGCTTTTCTGTTAACCGATGCAATATTGAAGTTATTTATCAACATAACCTCAGATATGGTTGTATATCCCAAACAAATAGAGAGGCACCTAAAAGCTGAAGTTCCTTTTATGGCTACAGAGAAAATATTGATGGTAGCTGTTGAGAAAGGAGAAAGTCGTCAGGAGATGCACGAGATTGTCAAAGTACACTCCGTTGAGGCAGGTAAAGTTGTCAAGAATGATGCTCTTGACAATGATCTGCTGCGACGATTAGCAGATGATGACCGGATACCTTTCAATTTAGATGAACTCCAGGCAATGACTGAGGACCTTATTCAGTTTACCGGTCGCGCCGTTCAACAGACTGAGGAATTTCTTGAAGAAGTTGTGTATCCGTTATTAAAAGACAATAGTCGTGATTTTCAACCCATTAACGCATCGCTCCAGGTATAGTGTAAAAGCAAATGGCTATGAAACATTTAACTGATACCTTTTATCGTATTGCTCCTGAATCATTTCATTTTTTGAAATTTATTCTGGAAGGATACGATAATCTTGCTATGATTTCTTCAATTTCCAATATCCGAGGAATTATCAGAATTCGATGCGCGCTGGATTCACTGCCGGAACTTATCACAATCATTGACTCGGTGGCTCCAAGAATTAAGCGCCCCTGCCTTTAATCTTTCGTTAATTTATCAATCTATTTTATGAAACAGAAATCGTTCTATATAAAAACATTTGGCTGTCAGATGAATATTCGAGACAGTGAAATCATGGCCCAGAAACTTTATGAGAACGGCTACTTAGAAAGTGCGACCATAGAGGATGCCTCGCTGATTATTCTAAACACATGCTCAGTTCGTGGAAAAGCAGAACAAAAGTTTTTCAGTCTGCTTGGTTCGCTGCGTAAGATTAAGAAACAAAACCCGGGGTTAAAAATTTGTGTAGCAGGTTGTGTTGCCCAGCAGGAGGGAAAGAAGATTATAGATCGTATGAAACACGTGGATCTTGTAATCGGTACCCAGCACATCTATGACATTCCCCGTTTGCTGAAAAAATCTGAAACCCAAAAAACCGCCGTTAATCTTTCAGATATCTATGAAATCCCCCCATACATTCCCAAAACAAATATCTCTCATCCCGGCTCCGGTAAAAAACCAGAAAAACAGTTCCAATTCTCACGATTTGTCACAATCATGCAAGGCTGCAACAACTTCTGCACCTATTGTGTTGTACCGTATACCCGTGGACGAGAGGTATCGAGAAACGTTAAGGACATTGTAGAGGAAATATCACTGTTTGTTGGTTCAGGAGTCAGCGAGATCACTCTTCTTGGTCAAAATGTTAATTCATACGGCCGCACTAACCAGGTTACCGAGACTGAACTACCCTACTCTTTTGCCAATCTCATCCATGAGGTTTCAGAAATTCCCGGCCTCAAACGTCTTCGTTTTACAACATCGAATCCTAAAGATCTTTCGGATGAATTGATAGACTGCTTTGCCCGGATCGACAACTTATGCCCGCAGTTCCACTTGCCGGTTCAATCTGGTTCAGACGCAATACTTAAGCGCATGAAGCGAAATTATACGATCGACGACTACCTGAAGAAAGTTGATAGATTGGTTTCAGCATGTCCAGAAATTGCTCTTACTACTGATATGATCATCGGCTTTCCCGGGGAGACTGAAATCGATTTTCAATCGACCATGCGGCTATTGGAACGTGTCAGATTTCACGGTTCCTTCTCTTTTAAATATTCGGACAGACCAGGAACGCGGGCGGCAGAAATTGACAGCAAATTATCGGAGCAGGAAAAAGGTGCTCGTCTACATATTTTCCAGAAACGGCAGGATGAGATCAGTCTAGCCAGAAACCGTGACTATGTTGGCAAAACAAGAACGATTCTTGTCGAACATTCAGATCCGACATCACTCATGGGAAGAACTTCGACAAATCACATTGTTCACGTGGAGTCTGGTGATAAAGAAATACAAGCGGGAGATTATATTGAAGTGCAGATCACGTTTGGCGGCCAACATGCACTGAAAGGAAAACTACTGTAACAAACCGAGTTACCCAATAGCAGCAAGCGAGCCTCAGGTCTTATTGATCACCCTGCCCGTCTGTTTGGTCATCAACACTATTAGATTCGATTGACTCCGACTCCCCGGCGTCGTCTGCTTCCTCTGACAAACCCGGCAACCTGGCATTGGCTCGTTCTTTATCTTTAATTACCCGCTCTGTGGATTCCACAACCCTTCTTGCCACACGCGGTGAAACCCGTTTTCCCTTTGCTGAGGCACCTTTTATCAGATACTCGTCAAAGTCGATTTCAACGACATTGCTCTTTGCCCTTCTTGATGGAACCAGGCTGACCCTGGCATGCTTGTTATCTCCGGTCAACAGGAGCAGAATACGGGATCGTTTATGGGCTGAAAACAAATGATAATCTTTTTCAAGAATAAATTTAGGCGTTGCAAAGCGTTTGACATAGGCCAGGTTTTCTTTACCGTCCCGGTAAACGATGTTAAAAACAAGATTTTTCTTCAAAACAGCGGCATATACGAGCTCTTCACCAACAAACAGTTTGTCGGCAACCGGTACCACCTTATAGCTCCCGGATTCGTCAATCAGCAATATTCGGTCGTATTCAGAACAGGAAAATGAAATATCACTATTTTCATTTTCTGCTTTAATTGTATGTCCGATGAAACCGCTTTCTCTATTGTAGCCAACAGTCAAATTGGAAAGTGCTACTTTTCGAGCTTTTACTTCTGAAAATGCAGTAATTTCTGACAGACGAGGATGATCCTTACCATAGGTGTCAAGCAGCTTCTCAATGTATGAAATGGTAAAACCGATGGTATCTTGGAGACTGATCTGAACCGCTTTGATGTCTTTTCTGATATTTCTGATTTCCCTGGCTTGCCGTTCAATATCGTAACGGGTAATACGCTTGATTCGTATTTCCAGCAACCGCTCAATATCGCTTTCGGAAACTGGTCGTTCAAGTTCCTTGGTAAATGGCTTCAGTGAGGATTCAACAGTTTCGATAACCGCTTCAGCAGTAGTAACTTCTTCAATCTGTTTATATAAACGCTCTTCAATAAATATCTGCTCAAGCAATCGTGCATGAAGTTTTTGCGATAAGCGTTCCAATTCGATTTCAAGTTCGCTGGTAAGGTCGGTAACCAGCTTGTCGGTATTGAACCGTATTACCTCGTTGACCGTACTGGTTTCTGGAAAATTTCCTCGAATCAGCGTAAGATTGGTATTCAGCGACATTTCACAGTCGCTGAAAGCATACAGAGCCTTGATGGTATCCTTAGCGTAAATATTTCTGGGCAGCTTGATTTCTATTTCTACTTCTTCAGCTGTGTAATCGTTAATCGAAAGTATTTTAATCTTGCCCGCTTTCGCGGCTTTTTCAACGGAATCGATCAGTGACGAGGTCGTCGTGCCGTATGGAATTTCGGTTATGGTAATGGTTTTTTCATTTTTTTCGGCTATTCGTGCCC
The DNA here is from genome assembly GCA_030145365.1 of Desulfofustis sp. Classification (GTDB taxonomy): domain Bacteria; phylum Desulfobacterota; class Desulfobulbia; order Desulfobulbales; family Desulfocapsaceae; genus JABDQA01. The sequence goes on from JAQYVS010000057.1 coordinate 4,849, forward strand.
TGCAACGTATTTTACCGTTGCCCTGATCGTAGTCGGTGACATCGATCAAACCCATTTGCTGAAAATCAGGATACAGCACAAATTCCTGATCTTTTAAAATAGCGATCTGAGCTTCGAGTAATTCTCTGAAATTGTGTGGCAAAATTCTGGTTGCCATTCCCACAGCAATACCGTCGGCCCCCTGAAGCAGGAGCAGTGGGATTTTAGCCGGCAGAGAAACGGGTTCAATGGTTCTGCTGTCATACGATTCTGTAAACTCGGTCAGGTCTTTATTAAACAGTACTTCACGGGCAAGCGGGGAGAGACGGCATTCGATATAACGGGCTGCTGAAGCCTGGTCTCCAGTGAAGATGTTGCCAAAATTTCCCTGCCGATCGATTAAAAATCCCTTGTTGGCAAGATTGACAAGCGCCGCAAAGATAGAAGCATCCCCGTGAGGATGTAGTTTCATCGTTTCGCCAACGACATTGGCAACTTTATGAAAACGACCGTCATCCATATTGTGAAGCGTCTGCAGAAGTCTTCTCTGCACGGGCTTAAGACCGTCTTCAATGGACGGAATGGCACGTTCTTTTATTACATAAGACGTATATTCAAGAAAATTTTCGTCAAAAAGTCTGTGTAATTTACCTACCAATGCACTCATCTAATAATCCGATTACCTTACCCGAAAAAGCTAGATCAAATGTTCCATGATATATTGCTTTCGTTCCGGGGTATTTTTTCCCATATAAAATGATAGAACCTTCGAAACCTCACTGACACTGTCAATGGTGACGTTTCTTAAGCGCAATTCACCGCTGATAAACTGTTTAAACTCTTTCGGACTGATCTCGCCGAGCCCCTTGAACCTGGTTGTTTCAACGACCTTTTTCTGCTTTCCCCTGCCCTGAAGTTTTCTGGTTCCAACTTCCTTCTCTTTTTCCGAGTAGCAATAAATTGTCTCTTTTTTGTTGCGTACCCTATATATCGGTGTTTCCAGAATATAGATAAAGCCGAGTTTTACCAGCGGCTCGAAATAGTGCAGAAAAAAAGTGAGCAGCAGATTTCTGATATGCAGGCCATCCACATCGGCATCAGTGGCGAATATAACTTTGTCGTAACGCAGATCAGAGATTGATTCCTCGATGTTCAGAGCCCGCATCAGCGAATACATCTCTTCATTTTTATAGAGAAGATTCATTTTCTGACCAAGCACATTCATCGGTTTGCCTTTTAGGGAAAAAACCGCCTGGGTCATTGGATCCCGAGACGAAACGATGGATCCTGCAGCCGACTGGCCCTCCGTGATAAAGACCATATTTTCCCGGCCGGCTGGGGATGGCTTCCCTTTTGCCGGATGATATTTACAGTCCTTGAGCTGGGGGATTTTAATAGCTACCTTTTTAGCTTTGGCCCGGGCTTCTTTTCTGACCGATTGCAGCTCTTTTCTCACCCTTTCATTTCTTAATATCTTGTCAATCAGAATTTCTGCGCGTTCACTATTTTTATACAACTCACTGGATACCGCGTCTTTAACCGTATTGACGATCCATGAACGAACTTCTGTATTACCAAGTTTGTTTTTTGTCTGAGACTCGAAGACCGGTTCTTTAACTTTGATTGACAAGGTGCCAACTATCCCATCCCGCACATCTTTGTTGATGAATTTTTTTGAAGAAAATTCATTGATTCCTTTCAAAATGCCTTCACGAAAGGCGGACAGATGGGTTCCTCCCTCACTGGTGTAGGTACCGTTGACAAAAGAGTAGTATGAATCTCCGTATGAATCGATATGGGCAAAAGCAAATTCCAGGGTCTGGTCTTTATAATATATAGGTTCGTACAGACTATCCCCATCCAATTCATTGGATAGCAGGTCAAATAATCCGTTGGTGGACTGATAGAGTTCCTTCTTATAATAAATTTTCAGACCGGCATTGAGATAGGCGTAGCGCCAGAGCCGTTTACCGACAAATGATTCATCGAATTGATAATCACCAAATAATTTAAGATCAGGTAGAAATTCAATTAAGGTGCCGTCTTTCTCGTCGGTTTTGCCACTTTTTTTATTGTTAAGCACTCCCTGGTTAAATTCAGCCGAAGCGAGTTTCCCTTCTCGAAAAGCAGTTACTTTGAAGTCCTCGGACAGGGCATTTACCGCCTTGGTACCAACACCGTTAAGGCCAACGGAAAACTGAAAGACATCGGTGTTATATTTGGCACCGGTATTGATGACGGAGACACATTCCTCAAGTTTTCCGAGGGGTATTCCCCTGCCGAAATCTCTTATTCTGGTCAATCCGTTATCTTCAATCTCGACATTTATCCGCTTACCAGCGCCCATGATAAATTCGTCAACCGCATTGTCGATAACCTCTTTAAGCAAAATATAAATGCCGTCGTCCTGATGGGATCCATCTCCAAGGCGTCCAATATACATGCCCGGCCGCTTGCGAATATGCTCAAGCGAACTCAGGGTCTTTATTTTACTTTCATCGTAAATTTCAACAGATCGAGACATAATTTCCAAGAACAGTTCAAGTTTCTAGATAGATTTAATTGGCGGCATATTATTTCATTTCAATTCAATTGGCAATAGACCAGAAAATGTTGACGCCTATGATCATGTAATCTTATATTCTCATAACCCGCTCGCAATCAGGGCAAATCCAGGTTGGTCCGTTGCTTATGCCCCATTTATTTTCTTCAAAACATTCCGGACAGATTTGAAACCCGCAGGGGCAATTCCAGCAAAACGGTTTCTTTTCGCGACAGCAGCTGCAGATATACTCGCCTAGCCTGCGACGGCGATATCCTTGTTTTTTATCTTTTTCCATTTCTGAGTTCTTCTTTCAGCCATTGAGCATACGCGTCATCGATCTCCACAATATCTGTGGCGACAATTTCTGGAACTTCATAGCTATGCATCAATTTTATCGTCTTCGCTAGTTCTGTAAACAGTGAATGTTCACTCTTCATTACCACCAGATATTCCGTATCGGTTGTAATTTTATTGTCCCACCAATAACAACTTCTAACGGGAGCAGAAATCTGCACACAGGCCGCAAGTCTTTTCTCAAGTATTTGAACTGCAATGTTGTGGCCTTCGGTTTCCTTATCACAGCTTGTCGTCACAAGTATGGGTCTCATTGTTTTGCTCCCGTATTGATCTCTATCCTGAATGGTGGTGACTTGAATAAACTCTTTTCCAAATTATTGTCCTTTCCTAAGTAACAACTACAATATTTCAATTTTTTAAACGATCTTGTATTTTGCACCATTAAATTTTTAAACCATGGTAGGTTAACGATCCAACAGGGCCTCATAGCCATTTACTCAATGGGGAGAGATAAAATGCTTTTTGTCATCGACATTGGCAACACTCATACGGTAGCAGGAATTATTGAAGATGGAAGGATTTCGCAGCAATGGAGAATACAGACAGATTCGGCTATGACAGCTGATGAACTCGGCATTCAATATCATAATCTGTTTCGCATGGCTGATATCGATTGTTCTAAAATTACCGGAATCATCATCTCAAATGTCGTTCCCCATCTTGAGACTGCCTATTATAATTGTTGTGCAAAACTGTTTGATGCACACGCTACTCAAGGACTGATTAATGTCTGCAGTGAAAAAGTTGCCTCACTGATCAGCGTAAAACTGGATAATCCTGGAGAAGTTGGAGCAGACAGATTGGTAAACGGCATCAGTGCCTTTCATCTCTGCCGCTCAAATGCAATCGTCATTGATTTTGGAACGGCAATAACCTTTGATTGTATTTCAGCACAATGCGAATACCTGGGAGGCCTGATATTACCCGGGCTGCATGTTTCATTGGAAGCTCTCACCCAGAAAGCCGCGAAATTACCCCAGATTGATCTTCGCCTGCCTCCCAAAAAAGTTATTGGTACATCAACCGTATCAGCGATGAAGAGCGGCGTGCTTTTTGGCTACGGAGCCATGATTGAAGGATTAATTAGTAGAGTTAGAGATGAGATGATCTCTCTAGGCTATGATGATCCAGCAATTATTGCAACGGGTGGTATGGCTTCGGTGATTCTCGATTTTGCCCCTTCAATAGAACGAATTGTGCCAGATCTAACCCTGAACGGGCTTGGATTGATCTATAAAACATTGGCTGCACACTGACATGGCGATCATACCTCCGTCTCTTAACCCTGGCGATGTCATCGGAATTGCCGCACCGGCGGGATATCTTGTCGAACGTGACCGCTATCACCGCGGTTGCTCTATCTTGTCAGAAATGGGTTTTCAGATTTTTGAACCTGAGAAAAACTGGCCCGGCTACGGCTATCTTGCCAGTGATGATCGGGGGCGCTTGCATGAATTTCACAAACTTTGGGCAGAGCCTTCAATCAAAGCAATCTTTGCCTTGCGAGGAGGGTTTGGCTCATTACGTCTACTTGAAAATCTTGATGTTTCCGTAATAAGAAAAAACCCTAAATTATTTTTGGGATTCTCCGATATCAGCATCCTGCATAATCATTTGTTTCACCAAACAGGTCTTATCTGTATGCACGGTCCCGGATTATCCTCATTGGCATCTGCCGACAAGAGCAGCCTGGATAGGCTGTATCACTGTTTACGCGGTAACTGGCACACCAGCCTCAATGAACCCATTGAAATAATACGGGCATCGGGTTCAGCAGAAGGCCCTTTGCTGGGAGGCAATTTGACCAGTCTTTTAACAATGCTCGGCACCCCTTGGTTTCCGGATCTGTCCGGGGCCATCCTGTTGCTTGAAGATATAAACGAACCGCTGTATCGTTTGGATCGTCTATTGACACAATTATTTTATAGCGGCTGGCTAAATAAAGTTAACGGCATCATTCTTGGCCAGTTCAGTGATACTGAAAATCCGGTTGACCGATTAAAACAAAATGAATTTGTCTGGAACAGGATTGTTGAACTCACGTATGATAGCCCCATCCCCATCTGGGGGAATTTTCCTGTCGGACACGTTTCAAAAAATATTACGATACCGATTGGAGCCCAATGTTTGATGGAACAGGATACGGGCCATTTACACTTTTCAATCGATGAATAACGGGATTGACGAACGGTTTGGTTAATTGTATAAATATTGATTAATCAAAATATCCATATTAATCTTCAATTACAGGTTATTGTTGTATGTTTACGACTATCAGACGATTTTCACGTACAATGGCGCTCGTAGCTGCCACCAGCTTCTTCAGTTTTATCAGCCAGGCCGTTGCTGCCGACTATGTCAGTGTCAAAACTGACAATGTCAACGTCAGAACCGGTGCAGGTACCAACTATCAGGTCTCTATGGAACTCTTTAAAGGATATCCTTTGAAGGTCGTTTCAAATCAGGGAGAGTGGTTGAAGATTGTAGATTTTGAAAACGATTCAGGATGGATTCACAAATCCCTTGTGGTTGATGGCAACACCGTAATAGTTAACGGCAACAAAAATGTCAACATGAGAGCTGAAGCCAACACCAACAGCACTGTTGTTGCAACCGTGGATCGCGGTGTTGTGATGACCAAACTGGAGTCCAAAGGAAAATGGGTGAAGCTTAAGCACTCCAGCGGACTTATTGGTTGGATTTACAAGCCTCTTCTCTGGCCTTGATCAGACCTTTGTAAAGCTGTTATCTCCAGGATTCGTCTGTCCAGATTCAGGGGCAGACGGACCGTTTTCCCTGCTTTGTTTCGAAACAGCATGTGCTCGTTATCCAGGCCGTAGAGGAAAAGGTTTCTGGTTAGCTCAACATCTTTTCTACAATAGTCTGCAATTTCCTTAAACTTACCTTCCTTATACCATTGTAATGCCTGGAGGCCGTCACCGCTCTTCTGGCTCCCAAGAGTCTGCTCAATCAAACGGTTAAGACTGAGCCGGTAGCCAAGACGGTTTTTAACTTCCTCCAAAAGGTCAAGCGTTGGAAGTGAAAAAAGATCCTGATCGGTATAGGCAGAGAGTACGCAATAATCAAATCTTCTGTTGTTAAAACCAACCACCAGATGACAGTTAAACAGATGCTGCACGAGCTGTTCAGCTTCGTCTTCAAAATAGGTCACAAAGCCGTCCAGTTCTGAATCGTATACCACACCAACCGATAGCCCCATATTTTGGGCATTTCGCCAGCCGCCGACTTCTTCCGCCGAATGCTTCGTTTCAAGATCGAATACGCAATAGCGACTGGGCAGTGTTTCAAGACCCATGGCAGTTGGCTCTTTTGCTTGTAAAGATCCTGCGGTACCGATATCGGACCCACTGGTTTGGATTGTTCCGATTTTTTCACGACTCTCTGGTCGTGGTGCAGCTGCTTTATCGTCGGTAATAACTGAGCTCAACAGTTTTAAACTGGCCTGTTTGTCAATAGGACGATTGCCGGATCCGCATTTAGGAGAATGGACGCAGGACGGGCAACCGAGGTCACACGGGCAGATCCTGATGTTTTTTTCTGTCTGCCTGATCAGTTTATCGATAAGGTGGTAGGCTTCTTCCGTGAGTCCTGCGCCTCCGGCATAACCATCATAGATAAAGATGGAGGCAGTTCCTGTCTGCTCGTGGTGGGGACAGGATATGCCGCCGATGTCATTCCGATCACACAGAATAAGCAGGGGAAACATGGCAATCATCGCATGCTCGACCGCATGAATGGCTCCCATAAAATGCATTTTTTCACGCTCCAGAAGTAACCGGTGATGATCAGGCAAATCCAGCCATAACCCTTCTGTTTCAATTACCTGTTCGGGTAGATCGAGTTTTTGCCTAGAAATGATTTTTTGTGTGAAATTGTTGATCTTATGGTAGCCGCTTACCTGTTCGGTTACTTTTAGTCTTCCCCATGAAACAGTGCAGCCAAAAACGATCTCGGTTCTGCAGCATTCCAGAATCTCGGTATCCTTGTTAGCCGCAGGCCGGGTATAATAGGTTGGTTTGATGTCCGTTACTACAACTTCTCGAGCATCAATATCAAGTCGATTTACCAGTAATGTTCTTGACTGATGCAGGTAGATTGCACCCTCGTGTGCTTCTTTTAATGCACGTGCAGCATCAATTTCGCCAATGATTTCGCCCTTTTTCTCATCTATTATGGACATTTGTACCCCTCCCCCCCGCAATGCCACGTGATTTTGCGGTCTCTTTCTGCTCGCGTACCAGAAGTGAGTCGATATGTCCTGATGAAGAACCGACTGGAGGGTTAAATCTTCAATGTCGTCTACTATTGACTGAGATTCATTCAGTAACGCTTCTGATTTCTCGAGGGCTATTTCGGCTGCTGCGCAATGAAGATGTTGCCGGGAAATTCTCGAATTGTATGGATTTAACGGAGCGTTTTCCGGATCTCGGTTAAAAAAATCTTTGGGATTTCTCATAAAATACTGATCCAGAGCATCTTCAGCACCGATCATAATTACGGCTGATTCTCTGCCTGCTCTGCCGACTCGACCGCTTCGCTGCCAGGTTGCCATAATTGATCCGGGGTAACCGACAAGAATGCAAAGGTCCAAGTCACCGATATCAATACCCAGTTCAAGCGCAGAGGTTGTAATTACGCCAATCAGACGCCCCTGGGCAAGGTCATGTTCTATTTTTCTACGTTCTTCGGGTAAAAAACCTGCTCGATATGAGCTCAACCTTTCGGCATCCTCTCCGATCCGCGGTTTAGTCCACATGGTGATCAACTCGGTCATCTTTCTGGATTTCGTGTAGACGATGGTTCTCAAGCCCCGCTTAATAGCGGCCTCCAGGAGTTGGGCGGTAGTATGGGCCGCACTGTCCCAAGGATTCAGAAATACCATGTGCTTTCTGCTGGTTGGGGCTCCTGTCCTGGAGACTACGTCAACCTTTCTGGCGATCAATTTTTCCCCGAGTTCTCCTGGATTACCGACGGTTGCCGAGAGCATGATGAACTGAGGATTAGATCCATAATAGTGTGCGATGCGCTTCAAACGTTTCAAGACCCATGCCATGTGAGCACCGAACAATCCTCGATAGGTGTGGATCTCATCGATAACGATATATTTGAGATTTTTAAAATAATCGCTCCAGTTTTCATGATACGGAAGCAGCGAAAGGTGAAGCATGTCTGGGTTGGTAATCAGTACTGGAGGAGGATCCTTTCTTAGTTTCGATCTCTGGTACGGTTTGGTGTCGCCATCGTATACCGCGGATATCACTCTTTCGTTTTTACCATCATCTCCTTCAACTGCATTGAATAGGCGGGAGAGAATTGCCTGCTGATCCTGAGCCAGGGCTTTTAAGGGAAAGAGATAGAGCGCATGTGAAAAATGATGGTTGAGATAGGTGTTTAGAACAGGAATATTGTAGACTAAACTCTTGCCAGAAGCAGTCGGCGTGGAGACAACTACATCACATCCCTGTTGTATGAGATCAATAGCTTGAGCCTGATGTGAGTAGAGTCGTTTGATTCCCTGCTTGTGCAGTGCTTTAGCCAATCTTGGATGTAGCGTATTCTCCGGATCGGAAAATATCCCATTTCGGGCTGGTAGTATCTCATGGCACACGACCTGAAGACTAAATTTACGTGATGCTTTGAGCGCTTCCAGGTACTCGATGATGTCCGTTTGTTTAGCCACGTTCGTCGTTGTCTAATCCGTTGGTCGTTTTGGTATTGCCTTATTGGTATTGCCTAATCACCGGTAACGATTTATTGTCTTGAGCGATCACTTGCCGCTAACGTATGATAACGACAGAAAATCCGGTTTTTTTTATATTACTCTAGAGAAATCGAGGGCACCATGTCCATTATTTCCACTCTCGGGCCATTGGGATCAGACGCCCACCAGGCAGCACAGCAATATAATCCCGATGCTGAACAGCTATTCTTCAATCATCCCAGCGATGCTGTCGAGAGTTTGGACAAGGGTCGTGCCGATTTCGCAATTATTCCTGTCTATAATACCAGAGAAGGAGAAATAAAAGAGTATTTCCGTCTTATTGCGGAACTTGATCAGCTTTACTGGTTCGACAATATCGTCCTGCCGATTCATCTCTCGCTGGGTGCTGTTGAAAAAGACCTGAATCCCAGAGATGTCGAAGTCATCGTCGGTCGTAGCAGCGTATTGAGGCAATGCGAAGACTATATAACCAGACACATGCCCCAGGCTACACTGATTTCCGTCTATGACATTGAAAACGGTATTGAAACATTAGTAAAAAGCCATCGCACCACCCATGTCCTGATAGATACCGAGGAAATCATCACCCGTAATAAGCTGCATATGATTGACCGAGAATTAGCTCCTCATAATCGTACCCGATTCGCGGTTATTGGGACGAAAACACATGAACAAACTGGGTACGATGCCACGTCGATTATCACCAAGCCTCTTCCAGACCGTGTTGGGCTCCTTGTCGACACACTCAATGAATTTACCAGGAGAGGAATTAACATCGTTGACCTTCGTTCTGAAAATGACATCAAGACCCAGAAGTTACAGATCTATCTCGAGGTTGAAGGACATCGCGACAATACCTTGCTGGCCGATGCTTTAACTCACATTGAAAACAATGTGATACAAGAGCCTCGATGTTTGAATATTCTCGGTTCTTTTCCCCGGGTTGATATGCGGATCAAGAAGATCAAAAGCTTTGGTTTCATAGGTTCAGGGTCGATGAGCACCTGGTTTGCCGAACAGCTGCAAAGTGAAGGTTACCAGACAGTGATCACCGGTAGAACTTCCGAGTTGAGACCCGAGGACATGATCAGGCAGGTTGATGTGGTCATTATTTGTGTGCCTATTTCTGTGACGTCTGCAACTATTGAACAGTATGGAAATCAACTAAAAAAAGGCCAGGCCCTGATAATACTTGCGGGCGAATCGGAAACTCCTCTCAACAAAGCACTTTCGGTCACTGATGATGGCGTGGAGATCATGCTGGTTCACAATCTCTGGGGTCCGCGGGCAGTTACCATGAAAGATAAAAATGCCTCGGTGGTCAAGACCAGAAGAAGCGGCAGCCTGTGCAGCGAATTTGAATCCTTCTTATATAAATATGGGGCCGAAATCTATCATGATTCAGCTTCCAAGCACGATCTGATGATGGGGGTCAGTCAGAAACTCCCCACGGCCATCTCGGTTGCTTTGGCCATGACCCTCTCCGAGCATGACATCAGTTTTTCGGATATCGACTCTCATTCAACCCTGACATCGCTTTATGGAATTCTGGCAATGGCCCGAATCCACAATCAAAACCCGCGGACATATGCGGAGATAATGGCGACCAGTGGCGAAGGGGAAAAAATTATTTCAAGTTTTATAAGAAACCTAACTCAGGTCGCTGAGTTTTCCAACAAACGCATGATTATCGAACTTTCTGAATTAATAGAACAAAATAAAAATGTCATGCCGCATACTTTTCTAAAGACAAAAATGAGTCAAGCACAGGCCGTTGATGCTGTTCTCAGCGATATCGGATTTAAAGGTGACTAAAATCATCATAAATGCTACTGTTGCGCGTCTTTTAATAGTACATATCTATTACTCAGGTTCTGCCACTTTTTTGTTTTTTAAGGATTACAATGATAACTGATTACAAACGCTATTTTGAAAATATCCCCACCTGCCCTCACTGTAAAACTGAGCTTTCCTGTTGTGAATCTCCGGCGATACATGTCGGAGACGGACTTGGTTGGGGATCCGATGTCCTCTACATCTGCCTGAACGATGAATGTTCAGTTTTTATTAACGGCTGGAAACAGATAGAAATCCAATACGGTCATTCATCTTCATACCGATATATGCAGTTGCCGGGAAGCAGTGAGTCCAACGTTATGATGGTGGGGTCTGAAGACGCCTTTAAAGGAAGCATCATTGATCTGGAGGTTGTCGAGGCTCAGAATATTCGTTACCAGAAAGAAAAAAAGGCCTTGGAAGATCTCGAGTCAAGTACCAAAGAGAAAGATCTGGGACCGGCCATGCAGCTCATATTGGATGAAGCCGCGGGTGTGAAAGGCAGGAAAAAAGCAATCTCAATGCTGCTTGAGATAAACGACCTGGGCTGCATTGATCCGATAAGAAACCATAAATTCAGAGATACATCCATTGAAACTGAATGCAACATGATCAGTCTCCAGTTGCTCAAAGCAAATTTCAAAAAGGAATGTCCCTTCTGTCTGGAACTGGTCAAATCCAAGGCACGCGTTTGTATACATTGTAAAAAAGAACTGTAAGTGTCAATTTTTTATTCTTGAAAAAGTGGTATTGAACTATTATAAAGTGCAGTTCCATCTCACCTTTTAAAAAGAGACGGCATGGTGGGTGTAGCTCAGGTGGTTAGAGCGTCTGGTTGTGGCCCAGAAGGTCGGGGGTTCAAGTCCCCTCACTCACCCCAGTTAGAAAAGCTCTTAGGCGTAATTGTTGATGCCTGGGGGCTTTTTTTCGTTTATGATCCAGACGCACAAGCCGGGTACGAGGTTGTACAATCATTTACTCACACCGGCCTGCTAGTCAATCCATCTCATTATTTCAACTAATTATGAATCAGACACTCACATCAAAACTAGATCAGCCGGAAATACTCTCTGCAATATTTCACCCGAGACAGGAGCAACGTACCGATCTTCCGGAACTTGGTATTGAAGTTGAAATTGCTATTCCTGAAACCGAGACCGTCTTAGGCTGCAGATTTTACCGGTCAAACAGTGAAGCACCCAATATAGTTTATTTCCACGGTAATGGTGAAACCGTGAGCGATTACGATAAGATCGTCCCCTTCTACCTGGAAGCCGGATTCAATATTTTTGTCGCGACTTATAGAGGTTACGGTTGGAGTACTGGACAACCCAGCGTCTCAGCCTTGTTTGATGATGGCGCAATTGTTCTTCATTATTTCATTAACTATTGTCGGGAAAACAATCTCGCCGAAGAAATTTTCGTTATGGGCCGATCTCTGGGATCTGCCTGTTCTATTGATTTGGCATACCGATACCCCGATCTTTTAAAAGGTTTGATCATAGAGAGCGGCTTTGCCAATACTCTGCCACTGGCTGCACGCCTTGGCTACGATGTTACCCGTTCCGGACTTACCGAGCAGGATTGTTTCAACAATCTTAAAAAAATTGAGGAAATATCTCTTCCTACGCTGATACTTCACGGAACTGAAGATCAATTGATTCCGCTGGCCGAAGCAGTCAAGCTTCAGGCAGAGAGTGGCGCTAAAACAAAACAGCTTTTTATCGTTCCCGGTGCAGATCACAACTCGTTGATCAGCAACGGAGGGCAACTCTATTTTGAGACCATTAAAAATTTCACCAACACGGTGACCGGCAAGAACACATGGCGAAACAGAAGGAAGAAGTTTAAAAAACAGAGGGATACTTAATGAACACATTGTCTGTGATCCTAAAAACTCTTGGTCTTTGTACCGTAGTTCTCTTCCTGGCAATTGGATGTCAGCAAACCTCGCAAACTAAATCTGATCTTTCCCCAGTCAACAATTCGGTCTTACGGGTTGGAATTACTGCCAACGCGCCCCCCTTTGTTTTCAAGCAGGCCGGAGCAATCACCGGGCTTGAACCTTCTCTGGCATTAAAACTAGGAAAACAGCTCAATAAGGAAGTGAAATTTATCGAGGTTCCATGGGAAAAGCACTTCGATTATCTCAATGATGGAAAGACCGACATTATCATGTCCGGCATGACCATTACCAAACAGCGCAGTTACCTGGTTAATTTCAGTAAACCGTATTTACGCTCTGGCCAGATCATGCTGGTTCGGATGGAAGACATGCAAAGATTTGGCTCCGGCATGGACTCCATTTTAAATACCAACTACAGGATCGGTACCGTTTCTGATACGGTAAGCGATTTTTTTGTCTCTGCAGCAATCAACGGAGCCAACGAAATAGCCCACAAAAGTCCTCAGGATGCGGTGGACGCATTAATCAAAAAGGAGATTGATGTTTTTATCTATGACGCACCAATCGTCTGCTACTATGCAGCTAAGCACCAGAAAGACAAACTGACACCGATCTTGGAAATGGGCACCGAGGAATATATCGGCTGGGCCGTGAGAAAAAGTGATACCAAATTGTTACAAGAGGTAAACAGCTTTATCGAAACAATGGAAAATCAAGGGTTGCTTAATCAGGAAATTAACTATTGGATACCATATTTGTATCGGTAAGTGATATGGAGAACATAACAAAACGGACGGATTATCTCAGTTGGGATGAATACTTTATGGCGGTGGCCCTGCTTTCTGCAGAACGAAGTAAAGACCCCAGTACTCAGGTCGGTGCCTGTATAGCAAACAAACAGAATAAAATTGTTGGTGTGGGGTATAATGGCTTCCCCATAGGTTGTTCCGATGACGAACTGCCCTGGGCCCGAGGCGGTGATTTTCTGTCCACCAAATATCCGTATGTGTGTCACGCAGAATTAAATGCGGTACTTAATGCGATTTCGACGGATCTTACCGGCTGCAGAATCTATGTCGGTCTGTTCCCATGTAACGAATGCACCAAGGTGATCATTCAGTCAGGAATTAATGAAATCATTTATCTTTCAGATAAATATAAGAACTCGGACCAGGTGAAAGCTTCCAAGCGAATGCTCGATATGGCCCCGAAAATGTCCTACCGTCAGTTTATACCGAAGCGGACAGATATTCATATTGGATTCCAGATAGATTCTTAGACCCGAAGATCAACCACTGCGGTGTTGATAGCCTTTAAAGCTTATATCACTGCTCTTTCCATCTTTGGTTATCAACTTTACCCCCTGCCCTTTAACAGTTCTTCCAATTGGGTAAATTGGGCCCAAAGGCTCATTTTTCTGCAAGGCCTGAAGTTGCTCATCCATGTTTTGTCGGACTGTAAATACCAACCGATAATCCTCTCCCCCAGATATTTTCATGGTTGTTGGCTCTGTATCCAATTGTTCACATACCAGATCCAGATTTTCATGACCCGGCAGGGAAAATGCGTCAATTTCTGCGCCCACTGAGCTTTGGGCACAGATATGTGCCAGATCAGTAGCTAATCCGTCGGAAAGATCCTGCATAGACCCGACTATCCCACTTTTTCTCAAAACCTTTCCCAGCCGCAGTTCCGGGGTTGGATTTAAATGTTGTTCAATCAGTGGCTCACAGATCTGGTGATCAAGAGAAGAAAACAGAGACGGGTTTCTGCAGATTTCAAGTCCTGCCGCAGCCGACCCAAGCATACCACTTACATAAATTGTCTCATTTTCCTGGGCTGTACTCCTCAATATCGCCTGATCTTTGTCCACACTACCCAGAACAACGACATTAATTACCAGCTGCGAGCCCTTAACCGTATCGCCTCCAATCAGCAGGCAATCGAATTCATCAAGAATCTCAAGCAATCCAGATGACCAGCTGGAAACCCATTCTTTGTCAATGTTATCAGGCAGTACAACCGATACCAGGGCAAAATGAGCGTCAGCACCCATTGCCGCAATATCACTTAAATTTACAGCAATGGATTTTCTGCCGAGCAGTCTCGGTGGATGCCAGGTACGATTGAAATGAACATCCTCAACGAGAATATCTGTGGTTGTAACCCAGTGCCGATTACCTGCAGTTGAAAATATGGCACAATCGTCACCGATTCCTTTTATCAGATCGGGATGCGATTTCAATCCTGACTGGGCAGAAAAGATCTTTATAATATCGAGTTCAGACCACTTTTTTATGCTCATGACTTCTATTATTTGACCCGTTTGAGCGTGCCTTTCGGGGACGATTTTTTGGGTTCAGGAGGTGTTCTTTTTGGATCTTCGTTACCTGCGATACCAATGGACACGGCTTGAACAAAACGCTTTTCTCCCCCCATTGTAAATATTTCTTGTCCAGTCATCTGAGCAGTTCGCAAGGTCCAGACAACATTTTGTAGAGGTACCGTTAAAAATGTCAGTCCAATATTCCACCACTCATCCTGTTTGCTGGGATCACGTTCAATTGAACCGACCAGCCCGTAGAGAAGCAATTGCGGGTTTTCGGAAACAACGAGGACAATGTCACCGACTTCTGTGGTTTTTTTTAGAGGGGTGACGGCCTTTAGTTCTTCTATCAGTTTTTCGAGATTATTGTTTTCCATTGTCAAGAAGCGTAGTTGATTCAAAAAGTATGGTATCGTCTTCTACATACTTTCTTGATCCGATGATTGAATACATTGCTAATCCATCCAGAAGTGGGTTGATTAACTGATCAATGAGCACTTTAGATTTTCTTGCCATCTCCCGATCCTTAAGGGCAA
>JAQYVS010000077.1 GCA_030145365.1 Desulfofustis sp.
TTTCCAGCCACATATGAATAAATCTCCGGATTCATACGTTTTTCAGCAAACCATCGTTCGCAGCGAATCCTGCTCAAACCGCGTTCCGGCATGATAACACCCTTTTGGGCCCAATGCTCGATCGATGGCTGATCTTCTTCAGAAGATCGAGGAACGATGAAGATGAGCGGGGTTTCAAGCAATTTTGCAAAGACGATATGAGGCGGTAATTGCTCCGGAAGAGCGGCAATGGTTACATCCACCTCGCCATTTTCCAGCTTGGCTATCGCCATAGCGGCATCACCGGTGGATAAATTAAGGCTGATATCAGGGTGATCGATCCGGAACTTGTTAATAATTGTCGGCAGAATCGACAAGATTGCGGTCACCGAGCAATAGAGGGACAACTCTCCGCGTAGATGTGTCCCGGCAATAAATTGACTCTGCAGGGTACGGTAGCGCTGCACGACATCTGAAGCATATTCTCTAAAAAGCCTGCCTGACTCGGTCAGTCGGACCGAGCGGTTGTTTCTGATAAAAAGCTGTTCACTGAGCTCATTTTCAAGCCTCTGAATGGTCCGGGTCAGACCTGATCTGGTGATGTTGCAGGCTCTGCTGGTTTGCCCAAAATGAAGGGTGGAGGTCAGGTGGAGAAAGAGCTTTAATTCTCTGATATCCATTGTCTCAGGGCGTAACCGAGGTCTATTATTTGTTGTTGCAAAATTTGCAATACAATATCACAAATAAATCACTTGACGCAATACAAGATTAGACCTATATGAAACCAGACCAGAAGTCCGTTGACTAATCCAAAAAAAGATCACAAACAGAAGGAGATACATTATGAGTGAGAATTATTTCAATACATTGCCGCTGCGGTTGCAGATTGAGGAACTGGCTCAATGCCGTTTTATGGAGGTTGATGAGTTTAACGGAGTTGAAGCATTGAGAGGAAAAAAAATTGTCATCGTAGGGTGCGGTGCCCAGGGGCTCAACCAGGGGCTAAACCTGCGAGATTCCGGTCTCGATGTTTCATATACCCTGCGTGATTCGGCGATTAAGGAACAGCGTCAGTCCTGGAAAAACGGAACCGAACAGGGATTTACGGTCGGTACCTACGAGGAGTTGATACCCACCGCCGACGTGGTGGTCAACCTGACTCCGGATAAGCAGCACACCGCTGTGGTCTCAGCAATCATGCCGCTTATGAAAAAAGGCGCCTGTCTGTCCTATTCTCACGGCTTTAACATCGTCGAAGAGGGGATAAAGATTAGAGATGATATCACCGTTATCATGGTCGCTCCCAAAGGACCCGGCACTGAACTGCGCCAGGAATATGTGCGGAGATTCGGAATTCCTACACTGATTGCCGTCCATCGGGAAAATGATCCCAACGGCAACGGTATGGAGATTGCCAAAGCATATGCCTGTGGAACCGGCGGCGATCGGGCCGGCGTTCTGCAATCTTCATTCGTCGCTGAAGTTAAATCCGATCTAATGGGCGAGCAGACTATTTTATGCGGCTTGCTGCAAACAGGATCACTACTCTGTTACGATAAAATGATCGAACAGGGAATCGATTCCGGTTATGCATCAAAGTTTGTCCAATATGGCTGGGAAGTTATCACTGAGGCTCTCAAGCACGGCGGCATCACCAATATGATGGATCGCTTGTCCAATCCGGCCAAGGTCAAGGCCTATATTCTTTCAGAAGAGTTGAAGAATCTTCTGACTCCACTGTTTGAAAAGCACATGGACGATATTATGTCTGGCGCATTTTCCAAGGGTATGATGGAAGATTGGGCCAACGAAGATGCCGATTTACTGACCTGGCGAAAGGCCACCGGCGAAACCGCATTTGAACGAGCCGAGTCAATGACTGAAGACATCTCCGAGCAGGAATACTTTGACAATGGGATTTTGATGTTAGCCTTTGTCAAGGCTGGTGTCGAACTTGCTTTTGATACCATGGTAGACTCAGGTATTAAAGAAGAATCCGCCTATTATGAATCACTGCACGAGGTTCCGCTGATTGCCAACCTCATAGCCCGTAAAAAACTCTATGAAATGAACGTGGTGATCTCAGACACTGCCGAGTACGGTTGTTACCTCTTTGCCCACAAAGCGGTTCCGTTGCTGACCGAATTCATGAAATCGGTCGATACTGATGTAATCGGCAAAGGCCTTGATCTGGAGGATACCGGGGTCGACAATCTTGATCTGATCGACATCAATGAAGGAATCCGTTACACAGACGTTGAAGCTATCGGTGCTGAGCTTCGCGGTTTTATGGGTGCAATGAAGCCGCTGTAAAGACCTCACAATCTCTCAATCCGTCAGGCCCTGTGGTTTCTCCGCAGGGCCTTTTATTTTTTACTTGCCCCAATCAGAGCATATCTCCAAAGGTTTCTTCGCAGCCACGGTTCCTCCTTGCAATTACTTGTAATTCTATAGTATTTTTAACAGAAACGATCTGTCAGAAATAGAGTATTGTACCTCAACTTCAACTTCGATGGGATTATGGCTGAACAGCAGGAGCCTTTGTGGGACAGAACCCGGAAACTGATCAGAGAGTATTGGCCGCTTGGTGAGCCGGTTGCCTTAAAGGATGTTATCGGGATCAACTTGCCTAAAAGCGATATCGGTAAAGTTAAGAAAAAGATCAATACCTGTCTTGAGGGAAAAGGGGGCGAGGTCTCGGCGCGGGCACGGGCGGCTGAACTGGGTGAGGCGTATCTGGTGCTCAATGCCAATGGGCGCAGGCGTTTTCTGACGATTCTGGCGGAAGAGTATGATGTTGATAATGAGGCCGTGGAGGCGGCAATTCTGGCCAGAAGAGAGGCGGAAGATCCAGATGTTCAACGAAAATTGACCCTGGAGTTGAGAAATTTGCTGGAACCGCCGCGAGCAAAACTACTTCGACAGTTCAATGGCTTGCAGGGAGGCGTAAAGTTTCTGGTAGATCTCAGAGCTGAGTTGATGGGCTGGGCAACAGATCATCACGAATTGAGAGACCTGGACAAGGATGTCTATCGTTTGCTGGCAGGCTGGTTTGATATCGGCTTTCTCGATCTGCAGCAGATTACCTGGAACAGTTCGGCGGCGCTGCTTGAGAAATTTATCCGTTATGAAGCAGTGCACGCAATCAGATCCTGGAAAGACTTGAAAAATCGTCTGGAAGAAGATCGGCGCTGTTATGCTTTTTTCCATCCGAGTTTGCCCGATGAACCGCTTATTTTTGTGGAAGTTGCACTGGTTAACGGAATTGCAACCAATATCCATACACTGCTGGATGAGAAAGCCCAATCAACCGACCCAAAGAAGGCGGATACGGCAATTTTTTATTCCATATCCAATTGCCAGGAGGGATTGGCGGGTGTCAGTTTCGGCAACTTTTTAATTAAACGGGTGGTCGCTAACCTGGTTGCGGAACTTCCCGGGTTGAAGAATTTTGCAACGCTCTCACCGATTCCAGGGTTTGCTTCCTGGTTGAATAAACAGGTGGAGAGTGAAGATCATAAAACATCTGAAACCTCCACAGCGAAAAACATTTCAGAGGTAGTTGAGAAGCTGTCCGAGTGTGATAACCCAGCTGAACTGCTTGAAGCAGTGGAAAACAAGGACCGGGACAATGAGTCGGCAAAGCAACTGCAGCAGTCGCTGCTGTCACTCTGCAGTCGTTATTTGCTCGGGGCAAAGCGGGGAGACCAGGTGGAAGATCGGGTTGCCCATTTTCATCTGACTAATGGAGCTCGCCTTCAACAAATCAATTGGGCTGCCAACCTGTCGACTCGAGGTCTTGAGCAGTCTTATGGGATGATGGTCAACTATCTCTACGATTTGTCTTCAATCGAGCGGCAGCATGAGGCTTACACGAGCAGAACAAAAATATCAGCGTCTCCGGCCGTTAAAAAACTTATGAAGTAGCAGGTTCCAGATTTACGTTTTCTTCGGTTATTCGCTTGATCAGGCTGTACATCCGAACCAGTTTATCCGACATCGATACTTCGATACGGGCAGTTTTGAGTGCGGCCTCGCTTTCAGAACCGAGTCTGGTCGATTTACGAACCATCAGTTCCCGTTGTATAGATTTGATTTTATTGTCATATTGCAATATTTTCTCGGCGGCAATCTGATTTCTTTCCTTTAAGACACTGTTCAGCAGCAGAATACAGTTTTCCACAGAGCGATACAGTTCGTACGTCAGTCTTCTGGTTTCCTGACTGCGGGAGTGACTGATTCGTACTGCTGACACCCCGAGCTCAACAAGATCGGTTTCAATCACATCAGCCAGATTTTCCAGAGCAATGGCTGAGACCATCAGGTTCTGGTGATCTTCACTTTCAGCCGAAGTCAGATTGTGTTGTCTTATCTTACTCAAATACTCGATACAGGCAGTTTCCAGATAATCAATTTTATCATCTTCTCTTGCGAGGCTTCGCATCATTTCAACGTCATCATTTCTTAGAGCCTTACCGGCATTTTGAAACATGGTAAGGATAATTCCGTTGGCTCGAGCTAACTCCTGCCTGACACGTTCAAGGGCCAACGACGGAACATCGAGAACTGAAGGATCGAGAAAGGCCGGTTTGATGGGTCCGGGAGCAGGTGGTTTATCGGGCACAAGTTTTGTTGCCATCCAGGCAAAGGCTGCAGTAAAAGGTAGAAAAATACAGGTATTCACAACATTGAAAAGCGTATTGGCGTTGGCAATCTGACGCGGTACCTCGGCGGCCAGCCGGGTGCTTCCTGCGAGGGTTGGTTCAGACGGCGAAAACCTGGTTGCAAAAGCGGCCAATTGGGGAATAAAGAAAAACCATAGCACTACTCCGGCAATGTTGAAAAAAATGTGTACCACGGCGGCTCGCACAGCCTCCGGAGGTTTACCGATGGCCGCGAGCAGGGCAGTAACACAGGTGCTGATATTGGCCCCCAGGGCAAGGGCGATTCCCGCTTCCAGGGCCAGAAAACCTTTGCTGGCAAGAGCGATGGCGATGCCGACCGTTGCAGCAGAGGACTGGACTAAGCCAGTGAAAACAGCTCCAGCCAGAATCCCTAACAGCGGTTTTTCCATCTTTTTTAGTAATTCCAGAAACGGTTCGTAAGACCGGAGTGAGGGCCATTGCCTCGCTCATTATCGACATTCCAAAAAATACCAGACCCATACCCATGATCATCACGCCGGCATATTTTAGTTTTTCACTTTTTTCGGTGAAAATCATAAAGAACCCGACAGCAACAGGCAGCAGAGCATAT
>JAQYVS010000121.1 GCA_030145365.1 Desulfofustis sp.
GCAGCGGCATTATACAGCGAAGAAGGCAGAAAACAGTCCCGGGAACTCGTTACTTACTATATGGACAATGCCGCAATGATAAGAACAGCTATGACCGAATTGGGATATCGCTGTGTCGGGGGAGACAATTCTCCGTATATCTGGATTGAAGGTAAGATGGATTCCTGGAAGTTCTTTGATTTACTGCTGGAAAAATCGGGTGTGGTCTGCACGCCTGGCGCCGGATTTGGTAAATGCGGTGAAGGCTATATTCGCCTGTCGGCTTTCAATTCGTATGAAAATGTCAAACTGGCTATGCAGCGGATCAAGGATTCATTGAGCTGATTATTCCAAATGGTTTCAAACCGGCTTTGAATTTAGCGATGAAAATCCGGCTGGTTTGAAACTGATTCGCTCTTCTGTTCCCTTCATTTCTGTAACTTTCTTCACCGTTACATGTTCATGCAGCCAATCCAGTACGCCGTCTACGAGTCTCTCCGGTGCGGAAGCACCAGCCGTAATACCAATCTTCAACACATCTTTAAGCCACTTCGGATCAATATCATTCCTATCATCAATCAAATAACACATGCCGCCGGATAGCCGGGCGACCTCTCGGAGCCTGTTTGAGTTGGAACTGTTTTTTGATCCAACTACTAATATCAGATCTGCTTCCCTCGCCAGGTAGGTCACCGCATTCTGGCGATTCTGAGTGGCGTAGCAGATGTTTGAACTTTTAGGTCCTTTAATGGTGGGAAATCTTCTTTCAAGGACTGACTTTATACCAATTACGTCATTTACACTTAAAGTAGTCTGGGTTACATATGCCGTTTTATCTGGTGCTGAAACGTCAATTCGCTCAGCTTCCGATTCGTTGGCTACGATATGGACACGATCAGCAACTCGACCGGCTGTTCCAACGACTTCCGGATGTCCGTGGTGACCGATTATAATAACGTCATATCCCTGGCGGTGATATCGTTCGACCATCTGATGAATGCTGGTAACCAGAGGACAGGTGGCATCAATGGTTCTCAACCCCAACGATGTGGCTATTTTCTCTATTTCAACCGAGACACCGTGAGCTGAAAAAATACAGATCTCTCCTCGAGGTATCTGGGCCAGGTTTTTGACAAAAATTGCCCCCTTTCTCTCAAGTTCAGAAATCACATGCTTGTTATGCACGATCTCATGAAGCACATACACCGGTGCACCTTCCGATCTGAGCGTCAGATTTACCGTTTCAATGGCTCTGACGACCCCGGCACAAAATCCTCTTGGGGAAGCGAGGATAACGTCTATTGCCTGATTCATAGTAGTGCCAAACTAAATTGCTAATTATTGGGAATAATAAGAACCGGAATATTCGTATGACGTGGTACCCTTCTGGCGGTAGAACCAACCACACCAGTCCTGGTTGATTTACCGATTACGATCAGATCTGCATCATGTTCTTCGGCAACGCGAACGATTTCCTCACTTGTCTTGCCGCTGGCAATCAACATTTCTTTGACATGCACATTCTGAGTACTGTGTGAACCAAGTTCCTCATCGCAGAAGTTTTTCAGACGTGCCTTCATGGTTTCCAGAACCGACTTCATTCCGTCTTGATATACCTTTTTTGCATCAAATTCTGTCAAGTAGGTATCTACCACAGCTTGCATCGCCGAACTCATGGGCTCCACCACGTGAACCATGATAATGTCGGCATCATATTGATTTGCAAGACTTAAAGCAGCCGCAAAGACCGGTTTGGTGTGTTCTCCGCCTAGATCGGTAGCATATAAAATCGTTTTGAATTCAGGTAAGATGGCCATAATGTTCCTCGTTTTAATTTTTTACTGATCGTAGATTAATCATAAAACAGACCAAACTTTTTACCAGATATGATTAAAAAATAAAGGCGGTTGCTTTTCAGCAACCGCCTTTATAAAAAATGTTACTATCCTCTTAATATCCCCGAAGCTTATCGATAAATTCCGGAAGGAAAAGTGAAATCTGCGGAATATAGGTGATAAGAATAAGAAAGACAAGAAGCACTCCCAACCACGGCAGACATGCTTTAATAACCCAGCCCATGCTATTACCGGTTATACCTGAAGTTACAAACAGGTTAAGTCCAACCGGTGGAGTCAGCATGCCGATCTCCATATTAACTACCATAATAATACCAAGATGAATCGGGTCTATACCGAGTTGAGTAGCAATGGGGAATAGAATCGGAGCCATAATCAACAGAATGGCTGAGGGTTCCATAAAGTTTCCGGCGGCAAGAAGCAGTAAGTTGACAACCACCAAAAACATCCATGGCGACAATCCAAGCTCGACAATGATTTCTGCCAAGAAATGTGGAATCCGTTCGGTTGTGAGAACGTGAGCAAAGAGCATCGCATTGGCAATAATAAAAAGCAGCATGATGCTGACCTTAGCTGCATCCAAAACTACCTTGTTAATTTCCTTATCATAAATGCATTTATGAAAATTTGAAAAGATCATCCAACCATTTCTGCCAATCATAGCGCCAACCCCTTCTCCATCGTTACGCCAGGGTACGCTCTTGAGGGGGCCCATATCGCGGTAACCAAAGACAGCCACAAGAAATGCATATACCGCCGAGACAGCAGCGGCCTCTGTTGGACTGGCAATCCCACCATAGATAGAACCAAGAACAATGATAATGAGCATCAAGCCGCCGAGTGCACTCCAGCCAGCGACCGCTACTTCTTTGAATCCAGCCCAGGGCTGGCAGGGAATCTTTTTGATTTTTGCCACAAAGTAAATGACGATCATCAGCATCAGCCCCATCATTATCCCGGGAATAAAACCTGCCATGAACATGCGGGCTGCGGAAACTTCGGTTGCCGCTGCATAAACCAGCATGACGATTGATGGAGGAATCAAAATTCCTAAGGTTCCGGCATTAGCGATGACTCCGGCAGCGATACTTTCCGGGTAACCGGCTTTTACCATTCCGACAATAACGATGGATCCAATTGCGGCTACCGTTGCCGGAGAAGATCCAGAGACGGCAGCAAAAATCATGCAGGCAAGAACAGACGCCATGGCAATACCACCGCTGATATGGCCAACAACACTCAAGGCAAATCGAATAATCCGTTTTGCGACACCCCCTGTTGATAGAAATTGAGAGGATAAAATGAAGAATGGAATGGCCAGGAGCGTGTAATGTTCCGAGAGCGCCTCAAATAATTTAAGGGCAATTGAAGCCAATGAATCGTTAGAAAACATCAGGATGGTCGCAATACTTGATAAACCAAGAGCCAAGGCAATCGGCATACCAAGCATCATACACCCAAAGAGTAGAATAAATAGTCCAGCAGTCGTCATATCGTGGCCTCCTCTTTGGATAATTCTTCTGCAATCTGCATACTCTCTTTGGCTTCATCAACACGTTTGAATCCTTCAGCATCACCAAAAACAATATTGTAGAGCAAGATGGAGATGCGAATAGTCAAAAAGGTGAAACCAATGAGTAAGATAGAGTGGGCAACCCATGCTCGTACAGCTATATCCTCAAGGTCTATGCCGATCATGTGCATCTTCTCGAGGTAAATCCAGCTGCCGTACAAAATCAGCCCGCAATAAAGAAGAGCAAGAATGCAACCGATTCCAGACAGCAGCTTCCTTCCCCCGACCGGAAACAGATTAACGAAGGAGTCCATGCCTATGTGTGAACCTTGCTTCAGACCATAGGAGGCACCTATAAGAACAAACCAACCTGACATGTGTAGGGTCAATTCTTGAGACCAGAGAAAACCAGCATTGAAACCGAAGCGCATCACCACATCGATAAACACCAGCAGCGTTGTGGACACGAGTAGAATGCAGATGATCGCCTCCTCCAACCGATTCAAAATGCGGAGAAACATGATTGACCTCTTGATCTGAGCTTAAACAAGTGGATGCGGGCACCCTGAGGTTATGTGGCGTGCCCGCATAGTTTGCCGGTTAATATATTTACTGATACTGAATCGATTTAGTTTGAGGCGAAAGCTGCATCGATCAGATCTTTACCAATCTCTTCCTCAAATTCGCCCCAGACAGGCTTCATTGCTTCTACCCACTGTGCACGTTCGGCGTCGCTTAAGGTAATAATCTCACTACGCTTGGAATCCACAATTTTCTGCCTGTCCTCGGTAGCCTTTTCTGCCGCAACCTTGTTGCCAAACTCAAGTGCTTCATCGAGAGCCTTCTTGACTTCAACGCGAATATCATCCGGTAGTCCTTTCCAGAATTCAGTAGAAGTTACAATCAGGTAATCGATCAGGCCATGATTTGATTCGGTAATGTAGTCCTGTACTTCAAAGAATTTCTTTGAGTAGATGTTGGACCAGGTGTTTTCCTGACCATCAATGGCCTTGGTCTGCAGAAGTGTAAAGACCTCAGAGAAAGGCTTTTTCAGAGGTACCGCCCCAAGTGCTACAAATTGTGCAGCAAGAACGTCTGAAGCTTGAATTCTGAACTTGAGACCATCGGCGTCAGCTGGAACTTTGAGAGGTTTGCTGGCAGAAAGCTGTTTCAAGCCATTATGAAGATAGCCGAGCCCGATAATACCTTTCTTCTCCATTGACATGAGCATTTCCTGACCTTTCGGGCCCTTTTGGAATTTCTCTACAGCTACCATATCTTTGAAAAGAAAAGGCAGATCAAACAGCTGGAGGGATTTCGTATAGCGGCTGAATTTTGACAAACTTGGTGCGCCAATCTGTACATCACCAAGAAGCATTGCTTCAAGCACCTTGTTATCACCGAAGAGCTGTGAGTTGGGGAATACCTCAACGACAACTTTACCGCCCAAACGTTCTGCTACAAGATCCTTGAATTTGTTGGCCATCTGGCCTTTTGGTGTGTTTTCCGCAACAACATGGGAAAATTTAATAGTGATCGGCGCAGCAAATGCTGAACCAACGGCAAGCATGGTTGAAACTGCAGTTACTGCTAGAATTGTGGAAACTTTTTTAAACATTACAACTCCTCCTCAATGTGTTTAAGTCAATGCTCTTAATAAGAGCATATGGCGAAGTTTACGCCCTTCCATTTACTCAGTCATGGCGAGATCAGATGCCATAAACGATATATTAGATGCAAAGAGGAGACCAGCTTGCCAATAATCTGTATTTATATGATATCTTGTTGAAAAAATGATTCTGGCATTGGGGCAGGCATAGTGAATTGGCGGAAAACCGCCAATTCAATCGGCTTGCAATGGGGGGTTCCCGCCAATTGATGAGGACGTGATGCACTTACTTAAAGTCACTCTTATCAAGTCCGTATTTCCTCATTTTATCAGATAGGGTTTTCCGAGGGATGGACAGAACATCCATAACTTCTTTTATTGATCCATTATTCGATGAGAGTGCCTGCTCAATAAGACTTTTTTCAAATATCTCCACTTGCCGAGAAAGACTTCTTGGTTCAACATGAACCGAACCTGATAACAATCGGTCTATGGACCAGTCATTTTGTGCGCCGAGAAGTACATAGCGCTCTGCAACATTTCTTAATTCACGCACATTGCCTGGCCAGGAATATGTCATGATTGCATTTAGCTGAGTACTGTCGGGGAGCGGTACTTCTTGCTGATATCTGTGACAGGCAACGAGTATAAAATGGTGGAAGAGAAGCGGTATATCCTCACGTCTTTCGCGTAAGGGAGGAATCCTGAGCCGAACAACATTGAGGCGGTAGTACAGATCTTCACGAAACAAACCCTGATCAGATAACTCTCTGAGGTCAGCTTTTGCAGCAGCAACAACACGAAGATCAAGCGGAATGGTCTTGTTAGATCCTATTCTCTCAACTGTACGTTCTTGAAGAATCCTCAGTAAATGAACCTGAACATGCAGCGGCATCGATTCTATTTCATCAAGAAGTAGTGTGCCGCCATTGGCATATTCAAATTTTCCAATTCTTTTTTCTCTTGCATCAGTAAAAGAGCCGGCCTCATGACCAAATAGTTCACTTTCAATCAGCGATTCTGAAACTGCGCCGCAATTTACTGCCACAAAATTCTTTGTTCTTCTACTGCTCAATTCGTGAAGTGAGCGGGCAACAAGTTCTTTGCCAGTGCCCGTGTCGCCACTGATGAGTACGTCGGCTCCGGCATCGGCTACCTGAGCGATAGTGGAGCGAAGCCGTTCAATTTTTTCAGTTTTCCCAATAATGCGCGGCCCTGGAGTCCTTTGGGCCTCAAGTTCTCGACGAAGATTTCTGTTTTCAAGCGTCAGAGTACGCTTTTCAAGTGCTCTTTGAACGGTTTTAACTAATCTTTCAGAGGAATATGGTTTTTCAATAAAATCATAAGCACCGTCTCTCATGGCCTGGACAGCCATTGAAATGTCGCCATGGCCGGTTATAAGAATCACCGGTAGATCTTTGTCTATCGTTCTCACGGTGTTTAAGAAGGTCATACCGTCCATTTGCGGCAACCTTATATCGCAGATAATAATACCTTGTAGATCTTTATCTATCTGTGGCAAGGCCTGTTCAGCTGATTCAAAACTCGTAACTACCATATCAGCTAGCTCAAGTGTCTGTGTGTTGGCCTGCCTAATGTGTTTCTCGTCGTCGATGAAGATGACTCTGTTGTTCGTTGCCATTTCAGTTCGTTGCTAAATTTAGAGAAATAATAAAAATTGCCCCTGAGGATGAAGTCTCTGCGCGAATATCGCCACCAATATCTTTCAAGATTCTCTCTGTTATGGTCAGACCCAGTCCCAGCCCTTGACCTGAGGGTTTAGTTGTATAAAATGGATCAAAAACTCTGGATAGATTCTCCGCTGATATACCCGCGCCAGAATCCTTGACTTCTATAATGGCCCTGTCTGCCTTTTCATAAGCGAGTATTTCAATTTGTCGAATGTTGCGGCCTTCAACGGCGTGAATTGCGTTCCCCAGAAGATTGACTATTACTTGCTGTAAAAGTACCTGATTAGCGAATAGTTTAATACTCTCGGGATTCAGATTAACATCCAGCCTGACATCATTTTTTCTGATTGCTGGATAAAGGATTTCAAGAGCACCGTCAACAACCCCTTGAAGTGGAACAATTTCGAGTTCCCCACTACTTTTTCTCGAAAATTCTTTGAGCTGCACACCAAGTTGTGCCATCCTGTCGGTTAGCTCTCCTATTTGCGCCATGTTCCAAGAGGCCTCGTCTGTCCTGTCTTTACTCAACAGTTGCCTGGCGTTATCTGAATAGCTCCTGATAGCGGCAAGAGGTTGATTTAATTCGTGATTAATACCAGCTGACATTTGCCCTAGAGTAGCCATTTTAGCAGCATGAACCAATTCTGAACGGGTTCGCTTGAGAACCTCTTCAGTATCCTTTCTATCCTGGATTTCTCTGAGCAGTTGTTTGTTTGTGTCAACTAATTCAACGGTTCTCTCGTTAACCCGAGTTTCGAGTTTTTCATTCAACTCCTGGAGTACCCTTCGAGATTGGTCCTCTAGCCGTTTGAGCTCTGCGAGACGCCTCTGACGTTGTTTCAGTAAAGCGAGCAGCAAATAAGCGAAAAGAATACCTGTACCAACCAGAATGTTGACTTCGATTATTTTTTTTCTGAGTGGCCTGATGTCTGTCATTATTCGAACATTCCACCCGGCCTCT
>JAQYVS010000154.1 GCA_030145365.1 Desulfofustis sp.
AATGGGATTTACGATTGAACTTTCCGGCGGCAGGATCTTCCTCAGTTCAGCCTGGGTGCTATCTGACAGAACGGGCAGCTCCACTTGGCCTCGAGTCAGCTCGTCAGCGAGCATCACGCCGGGGCCACCTGCATCGGTGACGATGCAGATGCGATTTCCCGAAAGTCGCCCCCTGGCCGCCTTGATAACACAGGCAACATCGATCATGGACCCCCGACCGGTTACCCTGATGATGCCTGCTTTCTCAAACAGGGCCTGTACCGCAGTGTCGCTGGAGGCCATTGCTCCGGTATGGCTGGCAGCTGCCCGTGAGCCAGCCGAGGTTGAACCGGACTTGATACCGATCAAGACGCAACCTTTTTTACCCAGGCTTCTGGCATGACGGAGCAACAACTCAGGTTTCTTTACTGATTCCATATAGAGCATGAGGATACGGGCGCAGTTCTGATCGTAGTTCTCATCGTACAATTGTACCAGGTCCTCCACACCCAACTGGGCAGAGTTACCGAGATTGATCACTGTACCGAAGGATAAGCCCCGACCCTCGGCACATTCCATCACATAGTCTACAGTGGCTCCGGAACCGCTGATGAAATCCACGGCGCTGCCTGGTAACTGCGGTATAATGCCGGCAAATTTCCCTTTATAGGTTGGAGTAAGAAAACCCGAGCAGTTGGGACCGACCAAGGCCATCCCTGAACTTTTTGCCAGGCCGAGCATTTCCTGCTCCATGGCTTTGCCCTCTTCGTCCTTCTCACCAAATCCTGCGCTAAGAACGATAACGGCTCTCACAACTTTGTCAGCCAAGTCTTTAATGGCTGGTAAGACAAATCTTGCTGGAATAGCGACGATTGCAAGTTCCGGAACATCAGGCAGGTCACTGATAGTCCGGTATGTTGGTAACCCGAGGACATCAGGGGTTTTCGGGTTTACTGCCCAGAGCTTTCCCTGATATTTGTTTTCCTTGATATTTTTTGTGACCCGGCCACCAGGTTTTAAGTCATCGTTGCTTGCACCGATAACAGCAATGGATTCTGGGTGAAACAGACGTTTATAGGTGATTTGTGAATTATCCATATCTCTCTCTGGACATAGCTGTTTTCAATAGTATTGTGGAGGATTAAGTCTTAAAGTAGATTAAGGCTCTTCTGGGACTCCGCATAGCAATTAATTATCCATGTTTTGAGATCATCGAGCGTGATTGTTCTAAATCTCTATGAAAACTTATCGGTGACATGCCAGCCTATGATAAAAATATATACATCATCTTGATCAGCATTCATGGCTTGATTCGCGGTCATGACCTCGAACTTGGATGTGATGCTGATACTGGTGGCCAAACCAAATACGTGGTTGAGCTGGCACGTGCTCTGGGTGAAAATCCTGGTGTGGGGCGAGTTGATCTGGTTACCCGGCGTATCGTAGATCGATCAGTGAGTGATGACTATAGTCGACGATATGAAAAGCTTTCTGAAAAAGTACAGATAGTCCGCATTGATTGTGGTGAAGAAGCATATATCCCCAAAGAACAGCTCTGGGATTATCTTGAAAATTTTGCTGACTCTACGCTTGAATACATAAAGCTTCAACCCGATTTACCTTCGATCATCCATAGTCATTATGCTGATGCAGGTTATGTTGGCACCCGTCTCTCCCACCATCTTGGTATCCCGCTCGTGTTTACAGGCCACTCTCTCGGCCGCAGTAAACGTCGGCAGCTTCTTGCTGCTGGATACAGAAGTGAAGCCCTGGAAACGCGTTATAATATTACCAGTCGCATTGAAGCTGAAGAAACAACTCTGGGCGTTGCCGAGTGTGTGATTACAAGTACCAGGCAGGAAGTATTTGAGCAATATGCCTCGTATGACCACTACCAGCCCGAACTCATGCGCGTTGTGCCGCCGGGAACTGATCTTGATCAGTTTTTTAAACCTGAAGGTAATGAAGGCAGCAGTAACATTGCCACAGAAATTTACCGGTTTCTGAAAAATCCGGATAAACCAATTATACTCGCACTTTCTCGCCCCGATCCACGAAAGAACATTCTGCAACTCATTACCGCCTATGGGGAATCAGCAGAGCTCCAGCAACGTGCCAATCTTGTCATTGTCGCAGGGAATCGTGATGACATCAGTGACATGGACGATGACGCCCAAGGGGTATTACAAGATATCCTGTTGCACATTGATCAATATGATTTGTATGGCAGAGTCGCCTATCCCAAGCATCATCAACCGTCCGAGGTGGCAACGATCTTCCGTCTTGCAGCATTGAGTAAGGGCGTTTTTATAAACCCAGCACTGACCGAGCCTTTTGGCCTTACCTTGATTGAAGCAGCAGCTTGCGGATTGCCTATTATTGCAACTGAGGACGGCGGGCCAATTGACATTATCGGTAATTGTAATAATGGCTACCTCATTGATCCCCTTGATCGTGATGACATCGTGGGCAAACTGCTGAGCACATTGTCTGAACGACAACAGTGGGAAGAATTTGCCAGCAACGGTCTGATCGGTGTACGAAAACATTATTCATGGCAGGCTCATACAGAAAAATTTCTTCAGGTATTGCAGCCCCTTATTACCAGTACAGTGGCTGCCCCACCATTTAAAGCCAAACGTCGCAAGTATTTACACCATGATCGAGCGTTGTTCTCTGATCTTGACCAGAACTTACTGGGTAACCCCGAGTCCCTCGAGCCTTTCGTCAAAGCCCTGCAGGCCAACCGAAAGTGCGTACTGTTTGGCATTGCCACAGGCCGAAGGCTTGACTCGGCAATACAGGCTTTAAGGAAACACCGGATTCCCATGCCCAATGTGCTGATAACAAGCCTTGGCACTGAAATCCATTACAACCCCAACCTGGTAAGGGATGCTGCCTGGGAGCTGCATATTGATTATCTCTGGAACCCGCGAATTATTCGGCGTATCCTGAAAGAACTGCCGGGTATAAAGTTGCAGCCACGTTTGGAACAGAGTCGGTTCAAGGTCAGCTACTATATTGACCCTCAGATTGCTCCTGATATCCAGCAGATCAACAAAATGTGCCATCAGGAAGGTCAGGCTGTCAATGTGGTACTCTCCTTCGGGCAATTTCTCGACATCATTCCCGTTCGAGCTTCCAAGGGGCTTGCTCTGCGCTGGGTGGCTGAACGACATGATATTCCTCTCGATCGGATACTGGCTGCAGGTGGCTCCGGTGCTGATGAGGACATGATGCGGGGTAATATGCTTGCCGTTGTGGTTGCCAACAGGCATAACGAAGAACTGTCCGATCTGGTACATGTTGATGAGATTTTCTTTTCCTCACGGCCATACGCCGAAGGTATTCTTGAAGCAATCAAGCTCTACGATTTCTTTGAGACTTGTGAACTGACGGATACCTGATTATGCGTCTGTTGATTTGTACTGATCTTGATCGCACCTTGTTGCCCAATGGAGCCGAACCGGAATCACCGGATGCTCGTTCATGGTTTCACAGGGTTGTGGCCCTTCCCGAGGTTACCCTGGCCTTTGTCACAGGACGTGACGAGAAGTTGGCACGGCAGGCCATCGAAGAATACAAATTACCTCTGCCGGATTTTGTAGTAGGGGATGTTGGTTCGTCGATCTACATGTGCAGGCAAGGAGTATGGCAGGCCAGTTCTGAGTGGCAGGCCCACATCGCGCCAGACTGGGGAATCAATAGCCATTCAGATCTCAATGTTCTATTAGATGGTGTCCAAGAGTTAGAATTACAGGAGGTTAGCAGGCAGAACACCTATAAACTCAGTTATTACACTCCCATACTATCAAACCACAAAGACCTTTTAAGCATACTTCAGAAAAAACTACTCTATAGTAACATCAACGCCAGCCTGAACTGGAGTATAGACGAACGGGCCAATAGGGGGCTGCTGGATATTCTTCCAGCTTGTGCCAGCAAACGTCATGCTATTGAGTTTCTGATGGGAAAACTTGAGTACAGCTATGACAATACCGTGTTTTCTGGTGACAGTGGTAATGATCTTCCAGTGCTTGTCAGTGCGATTCCCTCAATTTTAGTTCGCAACGCCAGTAGTGATATCAAGCAAGAGGCTGAGAAGATGGCAAAGAGTACGAACACTGAGAAGTCCCTATACCTGGCACAAGGTGGCTTTAAAGAGATGAACGGGAATTACGCGGCAGGGATTCTGGAAGGTCTCGCCCATTATCACCCTGAATTAACAGCACTACTGGAGTTCTAATACATGTACGAACAGATATCGCACTCACTGCTAAACGAAATACTCACCGACCTGAAACCGGAAATACACGAAGAGGATTTACGCCATTTTTACACTCGGCTCGGTGCAAATTTTTACTCAATCTATTCCTTGTTCACCATTCTTTACGGTAAGCGGGATGATTTCAAAGAGCAGATGCAAAAATTGGTGGAAACGTTGGCGCAACAGTATATCCAACGCCCCGCACATTTAAAACTGAGCGATATAGTACGTGAGAACAACCACAACTGGTTTCTCAGTCAAGAATGGGTCGGCATTGCCCAATATCCAGATGGATATTCCCAAAACCTGTCAGAACTGCAGCAGCGCATGCACTATTTTCTGGAGCTTGGGGTGAATATGGTGCATCTCATGCCGATGATGGTCTGCCCTCAGGGGGCAAGCGACGGAGGGTATGCTGTCAGCGATTTTCGCCAGATCAACCAGCGCTTTGGTAGTCTTGAAGATCTGCAGGAGCTTGCGGCAGAATTTCATAAACATAACGTTCTTTTAACCCTCGATGTCGTTGTCAACCATACCTCTGACGAACATGAATGGGCGAAAAAGGCTAGGGAGGGAAGCTCGAAATATCAGGATTATTACTACATCTTTGACAACCGCGAAGTGCCCGATATGTTTGAGGCCACCATGCCCGAGGTTTTTCCGGAAACCGCCTCCGGCAACTTCACCTGGGACGAGGAAATGGGGAAGTGGGTGATGACCGTATTTAACAACTACCAGTGGGACTTGAATTACAGCAATCCTGCAGTGTTTACTGAAATGCTCGACATTATATTGTACTGGGCAAATCAGGGGGCTGACATTTTACGCCTGGATGCTGTTGCATTCCTGTGGAAAAAAATCGGCAGTATCTGTCAGAACGAACGTGAAGCACATCTGTTGTTGCAGCTGATGAAAGATTGTTGCCAGGTTACAGCCCCCGGCGTATTGTTCATCGCTGAAGCTATTGTTGCGCCCGTCGAGATAATCAAGTATTTCGGTGAAGACGCAATCAACGCAAAAGAATGTGAAATAGCCTACAACGCCAGCCTAATGGCACTGCTGTGGGATGCAGTTGCGACCAAAAATGCCAAGCTGCTGACCCAGGGAATAAAGAGTCTGCCAGACAAACTCGAACGTGCCACCTGGCTCAATTACGTGCGCTGTCATGATGATATTGGCCTGGGCTACGATGACAAGGACATTCGGGCAGTTGACTACGAACCACGTGCTCATCGCCAGTTTTTGATAGACTATTATACCGGGAACTACGGTGACTCCTCATCCCGAGGTCTCCCCTTTGGACATAATAACAAGACGGGTGATACCCGAATTTCAGGATCACTTGCTTCGCTGGTTGGACTGGAAGCAGCGCTGGAATCCGGTGAGCAGTCAGAGATTGACGATGCCGTGAAAACGATTGTTTTAATGCATGGCATAATCATGTCCTTTGGCGGTATTCCCCTGCTTTACTACGGTGATGAAATTGGCACGCTGAACGATACTAGCTATCTCGAAGACCCGGCTAAAGCCAACGATAGTCGTTGGGCCCATCGTCCCCGGATAGACTGGGAAAAAGCCGAACTGCGAAACAGCCCCGGGACAGTTGAACATACGCTCTTTTCGTCCTTGAAGAAAATGATAGCTGTACGCAAGGAGATTTCTTCATTCGCCGATTTCAACAACCGTGAATTACTCGATGTTGGCAACCCACATCTCTTTGTATTTGCGCGTTTTGAATACAACCAACCGACAAACAAAGTGCTCGTTGTAGCAAACTTTGATAGTGAGCCGCAGTATCTGGATTTGGAAGATATCGGCCGAAAGGCCTATTTCCGGGGAAGTGCTATTCGCGATCTCTACTCGGGTGAAAAGCCTGCCATGTTCAAAGATTTCTTGATTATCCCACCGTACCGGTTTTACTGGTTGACGGATCAATAGTTTTACTTGTTTCCTCCTAGAAGCATGATTAAAAATACATCGGCTGCTCATTACTCAAATGAGCCACATAAAACAACTCATCAACAAATAAGGAGAAAAAAGATGAAAGTGAAAACAACTATTTTAGGTGTAGTATTAAGTATGGCTCTTTTTCTTGCGGCTTCGGCCATGGCCAATGAGACTCTCTTGGACTCAGTTGTCGAGGGATGCATGACTGAGCTTGAGACCTACTGCAAAGATGTTACACCTGGCCAAAAACGCCTCCTGGCCTGTCTCTACTCACGCAACGATAAATTGTCGGGCAAATGCGAGTATGCCCTCTATGATGCGGCTGTACAACTGGAGCGGGCGATTGCTGCACTATCGTATCTGGTCTACGAATGTGCAGAAGATCTGGATCAATTGTGCGCGGATGTGCCTGCCGGCGAAGGGCGGCTTATTGAATGTCTTGGAGCCAACGAAGAAAAGGTCACCTCACGCTG
>JAQYVS010000182.1 GCA_030145365.1 Desulfofustis sp.
AGATGCAAATGCCCCCTGGGTTAGCTATGCCTTCCAGTCTGGCAGCAATGTTAACGCCATCACCATAAATCCGCTCTTCTTCCTGAATGACATCGCCAAGATTAATTCCAATACGGAATCGCATTCTGCGGTTTTCAGGTAATTCATCGTTGCGCGCTTTGATTTCTTTTTGAATGGCAACAGCACTCTGCACAGCATCGACAACGCTGACAATGAGCCTGAGCACAATAAATGATGGAAAAATAAGATAAAATCTGCGAAGTATGTGAGGGAAGGGTAAGGAGTCCCCTCACGTATCTTGGCAATACCCTTGAAGGGACTCCTGCCCAAAAAACAAGTCAGAAAGGGCAGGAGCGATGTTATCAGAACTTCTTCAAAAAGTCAGTCTTTTTCGCATTCTTCACCGTATTGACACGGATCTTTGCAAACAACTGCGCCAAAATGGTTGCCCATATTGTGGTGGCCCCCTACATCAATCCAACTACGAACGTAAACCACGAGGTGGTCCTAAAAATATCCCCGATGAGTACCTGGTACGGCAAAGTCTATGCTGTGGACGGCCGGACTGCCGACGCAGGACATTACCGCCATCATGCCTTTTCATGGACCGCAGGGTCTATTGGGGCTGCGTAATTTTGGTGGTCATGACCCTTCAGCAAAACAGACCCGATGGGCCAAGCGCTCGTAAGATCAAAGAGATGTTTGGAATTTCACGCAAGACTCTCAAACGCTGGATTGCGTATTTTCGTGATCAATTCCCGGCCAGTTCTCAGTGGCAACGGCTTCGTGGCAGGCTGGCTTCCGCGGTCAGCAACAACAAGTTGCCTGCAGAATTAGTCCATTACTTTCTTAAACATTTTCAATCCCCGCAGCAAGCCATAATTGGATGCCTTAAGTTTTTAGCCTCAGAACAAACCACGCAACGTGAGGTGGCTTTGCCGTCACGCAAAAGACGGGCATCGACCCTGCAGTTCTGAGGTGATATTTTGCGGTTTCTGATTCAGTGAGTTGTTTTTGAGTAAAAATCACAAATCACAAGAAAGGAGCCGCAAACATGGGTAAAAGATCCAACATTCCGGTAATTACCTGGGCACAGCTACGCTTTTCAATCATTGGTGGACTTCTGGCAAGACCGCCTTGCAAGGGCCAGTTGGGCAAAGAACTGCAGATTCTTGCCAGTCAGCATTATCGTCATCCCAGCGAAGACAGGTGGATCACATTTGGCGTTTCAACACTTCAACGCTGGTACTATAAGGCATTGAACGCCGAGGATCCAATCAAGGCGCTGGATAGAAAGCTACGCTCAGACGCGGGTAAAACAAAAGTAATGAGTCCGCAGTTATTGGCCGCTTTGAAAAGCCAATATCAGCGTTACCCGGACTGGAGCTACAAACTTCATTCGGATAATCTGGCAGCCCTGGTTGAACAACAGCCCCAATTGGGAGACCCTGTGTCCTATTCCACGGTCATCAGGCGGATGCAACAGCGTGGCTGGTATAAAAAGAAATCAAAGCGGCGCAATCTGCGTCCGGGGCAAAAACTGGCCGCACAGCGTCTTGAACACTACGAGGTTCGAAGCTTTGAGTCAGAATATGTCAATGCCCTGTGGCATCTGGATTTTCATAAAGCACGGCGCATCGTCGATGTCAACGGTCAATGGCATACGCCGGTGGCTTTGTGTGTGCTCGATGACCGCTCCAGGCTGTGCTGTCATATTCAGTGGTATCTGAATGAAACTGCACAGGCCCTATATCATGGCTTAATGCAGGCATTTCACAAGCGCGGCCTTCCCCGCAGCCTGATGACCGATAACGGGGGGGCCATGACCGCCGACGAGACCCAAAACGGTCTTGTGCGTCTGGGGATTACACATGACACAACGCTGCCTTACAGTCCATACCAGAACGGCAAACAAGAGGCCTTCTGGGGTCAGCTTGAAGGCCGGGTGATCAAGATGCTTTCCAGGGTTAAACCTTTGACACTGGAGTTTTTAAATCAGGCCTCCCAAGCCTGGATAGAAATGGAATATAACCGCAGTCGCCATGAAGAAATAAACCAGGCTCCTGTCGAGCGTTTTGTTAAGGGACCGAATGTATCTCGCCCATCGCCTGACACCGAGATGATACGGCTGGCCTTTACAATTTTGGAGACTCGAATTCAGCGCCAAAGCGACGG
Source organism: Desulfofustis sp. (assembly GCA_030145365.1). Taxonomy (GTDB): domain Bacteria; phylum Desulfobacterota; class Desulfobulbia; order Desulfobulbales; family Desulfocapsaceae; genus JABDQA01. The sequence continues at coordinate 2,176 of JAQYVS010000182.1, forward strand.
AACCATCCGCATCAACAATATTCGCTTTGAAATTCCTTCCCGTTTTCGTCATCTGCGAAAAGTCCATGTTCGTTATCGCAGCTGGGACCTTTCGATGGCCTATCTGGTTGATCAACGCACAGCAAATCCGCTGGCCCGTATTTATCCCCAGGATAAAATCAAAAACTCAAACGGATACCGGCGCAGCTTGCAACCGGTAGCTGAAGATGCGTCTGGCGCAGGCATAGACGATTCAGACCCGATTCCACCACTTTTGCGTAAATTGCTCGCCGATTATGCCGCCAGCGGCTTGCCGCCGGCCTATATCCCAAAGGAAGAAAGCCTGTTGTCAACCACTAACCAATTAAAGGAGAATAATGATGAACAATAAACAACTGATGGCCCTGTACGGGCTTAAGTATAATCCATTTTTGCCCGACATTCCGCCAGAGGCGCTGTGGCCGCCTCCGGGAATAGATATTTTCGCTTCTCGTCTTGAAAATCTGGTCACCGATGGCGGTTTTGCACTTATTTGCGGAGAACCGGGGCTTGGAAAATCAAAGGTTTTGCAACTTCTGGCCCATCGACTAAATCGTCTAGACGATGTGGTGGTGGGCGTGATGGAACGTCCCCAGAGCAGTCTGAATGATTTTTATCGTGAAATGGGATCTTTGTTCGGCGTCAACCTGTCGCCGGCCAATCGCTATGGCGGATTTAAGGCTCTCAGACAACGCTGGCACAATCATATTAAAAGCACGCTTTTTAGACCCCTGTTGCTCATTGACGAAGCCCAGGAGATGATCACCTGCTGTATGAATGAACTGCGCATGTTGGCCAGTGTGCATTTTGATTCAAAGTGCCTGCTGACAACGGTGATGTGCGGTGACAGCAGACTGCCTGAGCGCTTCCGCTCAACGGCCCTGGTATCTCTGGGAAGCCGAATGCGCTTTCGCATGATGCTCGATCCCTATAGCCCATCTGATCTGCTCGAATACCTTGAACACGCTTTAGAGCAGGCAGCAGCACCGCACTTGATGACTTCCGGACTCAAGCAAACCGTGGTAGAGCATGCCGGCGGCAATATCCGCGTTTTAAATAATATGGCTGCCGAACTGCTTGCCTCTGCAGCACAAAAAGAGCTTACCCAGATGGACGAAAAGCTTTTTCTGCAAATCTTCTCACGTCAAGCGCCTATTCGCAACCGACGCAAAAAGAAAAATAATTCGCTAAAAGGAGAAACAAATGAATAAAAAAAAGCAAATCATTACCGCTTTTAAAATGTGGGAACATATGGCTGAACTTGAATCGATCCTATGGGATCTGTACTATGAGGATTTTTTGGATTTATGCGTTCAACAAGATAATGCGAACCGCTCTAAAAAGGATACACCGGATGTAGAATATCCTTTTTAATCGCTTTTTATCGCTCTAAAATGGAGCTGATAACGAAAATCGGCTCCATCACTATTACCAAAAACTATATTTGCCCTATATCCCATTTTGCTGCCATCATATTGCTTGAAAATCGGTCCATCAATTATCGAGATTCGTCTCACTTAATCAACCCAATAAACAAATCAACTCTCTGCCAATCGTTTCAACGAATAAATCCCGTCCAAACCCGTAACCGGCTTTGGAATCTTCTCCCGCTTGGACATAAAAACGCCCTTAAACCGCTTGTAATTCATAGAAACAAACTCTTTAGAGCCG
>JAQYVS010000211.1 GCA_030145365.1 Desulfofustis sp.
TCACGATGATCTCCCGGCGGCAGTCGATGCCGGTGTCTTCAGGGTCAACACTGAAGTAACCGGCAACATCGTTGGTCACGGTGCTGGAAGTGCCGTCTTCTTTGCGGTTGAAGAGGAAGAACTCGGCCTCGGTCCCGACGTTCATGGTGTAGCCCATTTCCCTGGCCTCGGCCAGGTTCCTTTTCAGATTCACTCTCGGGCAACCTTCGAAAGGGGTGCCATCAGATTTGTGAATATCACAAATGATCCGGGCGGCGCCTCTCCCGTCTATGTTTCTCCAGGGCAGGATCACAAAGGTGTCATAGTCAGGGACCAGGTACATATCTGACTCGTTGATCCGGGCGAAACCGTCGATGGACGAGCCGTCGAACATCATCTTGCCGTCCAATGCTTTTTCCACCTGGCTGCGCGGTATAGCAACGTTTTTCATAAAACCGAAGATATCAACAAACTGAAGACGAAAATAATGGATATTTTCCTCTTCTATAATTTTCAATATTTCATCTCTTGTCATGACTCTTTTTCCTATGATGGGGTTATATCGGTATCGATCTGATCGCAATTTAATCAGTCTGAATTCGTTTACCAATTTGTTACAATTTCTGCAACATAAAAATTACAAAAATAATTTTTATTACATAATTGTTATTTATCGCCTGCTTCATCTGCCCCGATGGCATGCATCAAACCGTTGACGATTTCCTTTAAAAATCCGTCGTCATCAACTTTATTTCCTTTTTTATCAAGCACATAAAAAACATCTATCAACTGCCCAACCTCAGTTGCAATAAAAGCCTTATGGATATTAATGCCGAAATCTGCCAGGGTCTGAGTAATCCGATACAATTGGCCGGGAATATCTCCTGCATGAACTTCGATAATTGTAAAATCATTGGATCCACTGTTATCAACGTCCACCCGATACTCGAGACTGCCAATCAGCTCACGTTTTCGGCCATAACTGGATTTCAATTTTTCGTAGAGTCGGTAACCAAGACCCAGACGATGACTCACTGCCCTATCGAGATCTTCGTTGACCGCCTTCCAGTCGCATTCCTCAAAACCGAACTGTTCCGCCGGTTTCACATCAATCATGTCGACCACGGTACCGTCCGGCCAGGTGAAGATCTGAGCGTTCACCACAGTCAGCTGGTTCAGCGTCATCACCCCGCAGATTTTGGCAAGCAAACCGGGCTGATCATCAGACATCACCAGAACCGACCAGTGATCACTTGATTCTTCAGCAAAAACCAGTGATTTCTGGCGGACTATCTGATAATAATCTCGATGGTAGCGCAGATGCGAAAGTATGGTTTCAGGAGTAAAGCTTGAAAGGTAGTCTGCCGAAAGTTCAGCGACCGACATTTTCAAGCCCAGTTCCTTCTCGGCACGTGTTGCGACCTGCTCGCGGAGCCAGACTACTCCTTCTTCATAATGGCGGTCCACCATTGCCGGAACATCCGATTCTTCTGCGACAACCTCAAGATAAGACTTTATCTTGAGATACATATCCCTCATCAGCAGTGCCTTCCACTCGCTCCAGGCCGAAGGACCGGTTGCCCGAGAATCGGCCATTGAGAGCAGGTAGAGCATGGCCAACCGCTCAACATCACCTATGGTCTCAGCACAACGCTTAATAAAAGCCCGGTCCTCAAGGTCGCGGCGCAGCGCATTTTCCGGGATAAACAGATGGTAACGAATCAGAAAGGACAGAATATCGATTTCGTCCTTGTCGAGGCAGAGCCGTTCACCGACCGTCTCGGACAACTCAGCACCATACTCTGAATGATCCCGACCGGATTTTTTACCGATATCGTGCAGCAGGGCGGCAAGATGAAAGGGCCTCCGCCTGTTAATCAGTGCCGCCACTTCCGGTTCTTCCGCTACAGCTATGTGCAATTCCAACACCGCCTGCAGCAGGTGGTGGTCCACCGTATATATATGATAGACGTCATGCTGAGCCAAAGCGTCGATTCGTGCAAATTCCGGTATATACATGCCAAGCAACCCGGTTTCCAGCATCCCTTCAAGAACCGGAAAAACACTTTCCGACAGCGCCAAGATTGCGTGAAACGGCTTGGCCATCCGCGGCGAAGATCTCATCTTTGCATTTATCAAACTGAGATTGTCGGTAATAACCATCTTGGAGCGATGATGCACAGCCGCTCCCGTTTTGGCTGAGGCCAGAAAGGCTCTCATCAGCAGATACGGCTTGGCAGCAAGATCTTCTGGCCGGGCTCTCAGGTGCACACGGTTATTCCGGACCTCAAGACCGCTTTCAAGCTCCCGGTCGCTGACCTGAGGTTGCTTTTCTGTTAACCCCAAGACCTCGTTGACATGGTCAAAAAACAGATCATGAACTACAGTGATGGTCCGCAAATGGCCATAAACATCACGCATAAAACTTTCGACACTAAGCCCTTTACCTGAATCTTTATAGCCAAAAGCCGAGGCCATCTCTTCCTGTTGCTCAAAACACAACTGATCGTTTTTTCGGCTGCTGATATAGTGCAGCCGGTTTCTAATTCGAACGAGCATGTTATGGGCATCGTCAAATCGCTCACCTTCACTCGGCAGCAAAAAACCGGCGACGACAATCTCAGCAAAACTGTTGATGCCGAAAACCACTTTGGCCGCCCAGATCATCGACTGGATATCGCGAAAGCCGCCTTTGCTCTCCTTGATATTGGGTTC
>JAQYVS010000245.1 GCA_030145365.1 Desulfofustis sp.
ATCGGTTTTTCCAGGTAGACGTGTTTTCCAGCAGCGAGAGCCTCCAGGCAATGTTCCATATGAAAGCGGGGTGGAGTCGAAATATAGACTGCATCTATCTCTGGATCGGCGAGCAAAGCTGGAGCAGAATCGTACCATTTCGCAACTCCATGGCGTCGGGCAAAATCACTTGCCTTGTCACTGTCTCTGCGCATTACCGCGGCCAGCTCCGAACACTCAATCTTTTGAAATGCAGGGCCGCTTTTCACCTCACAGACATCACCGGCTCCCAGGATTCCCCATCGAATTATCTTTTTCATATCAACCCTCTAAATTGTTGCAGGCTCGTTCCAGAACACACATTCCAGTACCTTCTCATTCGCCCAGATAGTACTTATGGTACACACCGCTCTGGGCAAGCCGCTGAAGATAGACAGCCAACTCCATCAGATGATAGTCACCCCACATGCAGGATTCACCGCATGGTACTTTTTGATCCGGTGGGATGTAATCCCAGCCATTGGGACGATGGTAGACCGAATGCAACAGAAGTCCCTGGTGATTCGGGTCAAAAGATAGATACGGCTCATCGAGCAAAGTGTCGGCAATGCTCAAACCGGCCTGAAAATAGCGCTCACCTTTTTCCTTATTTCCGTTTGCCATCAGATACCTGCCGATCCTGAGAAAACCCTGAGCACAGATCGCCGCCGAGGATGAATCAACCGGCTCAAATTCGTTGAATGGATCAGAGCGGCGGCTTTGAAAGTCTCCCATCCGGGAAAGTCCCGGGGCACCAGTATCCCAATATACGATTCCGTCCGTTGTGCAATGGTGCAGATAGAAATCGGCAACCGCCTCCGTTACCTCGACGAAACGATTGATTACCGATTGTTTATTCTCATAGACATCGGGCATCAGATCTTTGAAGACGTCATCATCGAGTATCTCGATATATTCAATCAATTCCGGATACCCGCAGAAGATCCAGGCCAGACCGCGTGTCCAGGTTGAAAAAGGAGAATAGCCCTGCTGGGTGTTGGTACAGCGGTAGGTACCGTTGTGAACATTGAAAATTGTTTCATGCGCTGTCCGTCCTCTGATATCATAGATATCCCGTCCAGTTCCATAAAACACATTATATCGGGCCGTCGTCTCGGCGTGCTGCAGGCCTCGTTTGAGCAAATTTATTTTCTCATCCTGTTCCCCCATCAGGACATGACCCAGCTGATGGCTCAGGGTCAATGCCCGCACGGTCCGAATGGTATCAGCAAACAGTGAATGCGGGCCATTGAAAGAATAGATGTAGCCGAGTCCGTCAATGGCACTGGTCCAGCGGGCGGCCTGAATGGCCCCGGTCATTTTTATCGCAAGTTCATAAAACTCTCTTTCCCGCTGGTTTTCATCTATCTTCCCCTCGTTCATCAGTCTAAGCAGGTTACCGTAAGTACTGACATTATTAAAACCGTGATCGTGAACACCCATATGACTGATATGCGGGGCCATATGTTTGATGGTTCGATCACGTCCCAGATCCAGGAAGCGTGATTCACCGGTTGCATCAAACTGCAGTATCGCGCAGCCGAATTGAAACCCTTGTGTCCACTCAGTCCAGCCCCGGGATGTGTATTCACCTTTAATGGTAAATACCGGAGTTCCTCGGGATGGATCCCAACTCTTTTCAATGCCGCTGATCTTCTGTGCAGCAAGATCGAACATGGTGTTCAGCTTATCTTCCAGCATTGACGGAGTGATTGCCGCGTCTATTTTGAGCATGGTTTTGTCCCTGGAGGCATGAAACCTCAGAAGAAGATTGATTCAGGCAAATCTCATTTTAATAACTGCCTTGCAATGATTGTTCGCTGTATCTGATTCGTGCCTTCATATATTTGAGTAATCTTGGCATCCCTATACAACCGTTCCACCTCATAACCTTTGATATAACCGCTGCCGCCAAAAATCTGCACCGCTTCAGCGGTCTGCCTCACGGCAACATCTGAGGCAAAGCATTTAGCCATCGAACAGGCCTCGGTGGCAACCTTATCATTATCCAGAAGCAGCGCCGCCCGATGCACCAATCCCCGTGCTGCAGAAATTTCCATCGCCATCTGGGCAAGCATCCACTGCACACCCTGAAATTCAGAAATTAAACTGCCGAACTGTCTTCTGGATTTAGCATATTCAAGTGCCGCTTCCAGACCGGCCTGGGCGATTCCAATGGCAAGAGCTCCAATCCCAACCCGGCCTTTTTCCAAGACACTCATGATCATGTAAAATCCGCGGTTCAAATCACCAAGAAGTGATTCGTCAGGCAAATAGACCTTATCGAAAAAAAGCGGCCCGACATGCGAGCCCCGCTGTCCCATTTTCTGCTCTTTTGGACCCCGGGACACGCCTTCGGAATTAAGATCCACGATAAAGACACTCATTCCCCTGTGTCCTTTATCCGGGTCGGTTCTCGCCAGAACAATGCCAATATCAGCCAAAGGGGCATTGTTGATCCACAACTTTGAGCCGCTCAATTTCCAGCCGGAATCTGTCTTGACCGCTGTGGTCTTGATCCCCGACAAATCAGATCCGGCCTCAGCTTCGGTAAGACAATAGGCAACTTTAAGATCAAAAGCCGTGATCGGTCTCAGGAACCGATCCTTCTGTTCCCGGGTGCCATATTGGTGTATCAGGGTGGTAACGAGTTCCACAAGACCACATTGATCGGCTACGGATGAATAGCCCTTAGCCAACTCCTCCATGATAACTGCATATCCGTAACAATCGACGCCTCCGCCACCATATTTTTCAGGAGTAGTGACCCCGAAGAGTCCGAGTCCAGCCATCTGCTTGAAGATCTCCACTGGAAATTCTTCTTCTTGATCGATCCTGGCGGCATGAGGGCGTATCTGTTCACGGGCGAATTCGCCGACCATATCGCGGATATGATCATAGGTATCAGCAGAATTCTTTGGGAGTTCTACCAGCATGCTTACACCTCACACTCTTCTTAATCTTATGGTTTCAGCTTTTTGTCAAAACGCTCTTTCAAACCCAGCTTTTCAGGTTGATAAATAACCTGATCGATGAGTTTCAGATCTTTGCTTATGACTGGTTGAAACTCCATCATGTCTAAGACATCTCTTTGCAGATCAGCGCCAGGTGCAATCTCGATAAGCATCACCCCTTCATGTGTGAGGGTAAAAACTGCCCGCTCAGTAACATAGTATACGGTCTGGCCTCTCTGAAGAGCGCTCTGACCGGAAAATGAAACCTGCTGCACATGTTTGACAAATTTCTTTGCTTTTCCGGGATTGCTTATTGAAAGGCCAGTGGTGCTTATCTCCTGTTCAGATTTCACTGCAAACATTCCGCAATAAACGATCTTTTTTGCAGCTGACGATATATCGATTGAACCGCCGCTGCCGGTTACAAAATTACCGAAGCGGGTTGAATTTATGTTGCCGAATTGATCAACCTGTGCAAAACCGAGGAACGCCATATCCAGACCGCCGCCATGAAAAAAATCAAACTGATAGACATCGTCCAGAATGGCCGTGGGATTGAACATGGCACCAAAGTTCAGCCCCGTGGTTGGAATCCCGGCGATTGCCCCTTGTTCTATCATGAATACAAGCTGATCTGTTATACCTTCCTGCTGGGCGACAATTGGCACGCCATCTGACATACCGTATCCGAGATTGACGTAGATGCCCGACCGCAGCTCCAGCGCAGCCCGCCGGCTAACCAGCCGTTTAGCCCCTTCAAGTTTCAGCTCCTCTGCCTCATAAGGGACGTCCCGTTTTACCAGAGCCGGGTCAAACGGTGTCTGAAAAGTCATTTCCTGGTCCGGCTCGATCACCACATAATCGATGAAGACACCTGGCACTTTGACCTGTCCCGGATCACAATGACCATCGCGTGTCCGCTTTGCCTGGGCGATAACAATTCCGTTGTTGACCTTGGCCGACTGAGCGATGGAAAGCATGGAGAAGAACCCCACCTCTTCCTCCATGGTCAGATTTCCCTCGCAATCGACAGTGGTTCCTCTGATAAATGCGACATCGACAGGTATCGTTTTATAGAACAAATACTCCCTGCCACCGATTTCCATCACTTCAACCAGATCTTCGGTGGTGATATCATTGAGCTTACCGCCCTCTAGACGAGGATCCACATAGGTATTAAGACCTATTGGCGTTATTATTCCAGGTTTACCGGAAGCGGTTGCCCGCATCAAATGTCCAAGTACCCCTTGGGGGAAATTATACCCCTTGATTTTTTCCTCAAGGGCCAACTGTACCATTTTAGGAGCATTACCCCAAAATCCGCCAATGGTTCTGTCGATCAAACCCTCATATGCGAGGTGATTCATTCCTCGGGAAACATTGTCACCAATACCGCAGGGGTGAAGCGCCGTGATCTTCCTTGGCTCCTTGGTCTCTGCATAACGTTCGCCCAGTCCCTGCAGAAGGCTGTCCGGCACCGCATGCCCCGCGCCTGCACCACCAATAGCCAGGGTAACCCCGTCCTGTACCAGATCTGCTGCTTCACGGGCAGAGATGATTGAATACATCTGCAGGCTCCTTTTATTGTCTTTGTAGCTCGTACTTATTGTGCAACACCGTTGAATATTAGTCTACACAAAATACACCAAATACTCATTGGTGTCTAACTTATTAACGGTATTTTTTTTAACAATCTAATATAACGGTATTATTTAGCATTGACATAACAAACCAATTACAGTATTGGTATTATATTGGTCGTAAAACTTCGGAATTATTATTGGTCAATTGCATGCAGACTAAAACAATCCGCGCCTTGGAAAAATTACGCTCCAAAATCAACAGCGGCCACTATCTACTTGGTGAGAGACTCCCTTCTGAAAGAGCACTATGCAAAGAACTTGGCATATCACGCAGCGGTCTGCGTAAGATTCTATCCCACCTCGAAGCGGAAGACCTGATCTGGAGACATGTTGGCAAAGGGACATTTATCGGGCCGCGTCCGGCACTCGGAACAGAAGCATTTCTCGTGGTCACCAGAAAAACCAACCCTCTTGAAATCATGGAAGCCCGGCTGATGCTTGAGCCCAAAATTACTGCTGCGGCAGCCCAGCGAGCTTCGTTCCAGGAAATCGAGCGACTCGCCCTGTGTGCGAAACGCAACCATGAAGCTAATGACCTCGAAACCAACGAGAAATGGGATGTTTTATTTCACGAAACTCTGGTTATTGCTACCAGGAACTCACTTCTCATTGCCCTTTATGGCGGTATCAACAAAATGCGCCTTTCGGAAGAATGGTGTTTGAAAAAACAGGAATGGATTACCTCCGAAAACTGGGAATCGTTTAAAAAACAACATGGTGCCATCGTTCGGGCGGTACGGGAGAGAAACGAAGTGCAGGCTGAGGAAGCAATGTATAATCATCTCATTTCAGTTAGAAGCCATATCCAGTCAACGTATTGAGACAACCAGGTTCTCAACATGGTAAGAAAATGTCGTCCAATTTTATGAGGGCAATTCCCATGGATAATGAAATTGAAAAAGTAGAGCTCAAGATCGAAGATCAGGTTGCACTCCTTGGTATAAACCGGCCGGAAAAACTCAATGCCCTATCCTGGGAAATGATGACAACACTCGACACATATGTCGAGAAAATTGATGAAAACAGGGACATACGAGCAGTGATTCTTTACTCTAAAGTAGCACGGACGTTTGGCGTCGGA
>JAQYVS010000298.1 GCA_030145365.1 Desulfofustis sp.
GAATGTCTCCTCCTCTCGAACAACGTATCAACTAACGACCTACTCTCATGACCTGGTTGATTTAGATCTTCTTGATGTGCTTGTTGACGAGGACGGAATCGTGGAAAATGATCGGTTATGGGCCCTCACCGGCTAGCCAGAGCACTTGCCAGTCGGGGACTGTCTCAATAGATAAAATAGCGAAGTTCATTTTTTCTTAAGCAGAAGTATTGTGAGGCAATTAATTGGTCAGGCCTGTTGATCTTTCTCTGATTCCATTGCATTCTGAATGACAAATTTCAAATCGTCTATGAAGAAATCGTCCGTATCTTTAGGCACCCTTTAATGTTTATAAAGCCTTTGCCGGTTTTTATGTGCGGGTGTTTTTTCTTAAAGGCGTCGATATTTTCAGAACCGCAGGTATAAAGCGATAGATAGTTTTTCTGATTTGTCAGGGCTACCCAGCCGTCGCCCTGAGTATACATCGGCATCTTATATTTCATCGATTCGCCAGCATCAGGACACGTGGTTTTGATCAAGGCAATGAGCGAAACCATCCTTTGTTTTCGAGGTTCTACAATGTCTTTGAGGTAATCGGTTATTTCAGGGTTTTGCATGTCATTACAACTACTCAAGCCAATGAGCTTGGCAGGTAAAATACGTTGTTTATCTGACGCTATTGTTGCTCATATCGCTGCAGCTTGTTGAGAAGCGTCTTACGGGTAATTCCTAACCGCCTGGCGGCCTCACTCTTATTACCCTCCGTTTCTTTGAGGGTCTGTTTAATCAGTTCTTTTTCCGCCTCCTGCAGTGTTGCCGGCCGAGACGGCATCTGTTCACCACTTTTTTCGAAATGCTTCTGAACCTGCAGCGGCAAACTCTTTTCAGTGAGGTGCTCCCCTCTCATCAGGATGACACCGCGTTCAATTGCATTTTCCAGCTCCCTTACATTACCCGGCCAGTGGTACGAGGTAAGCTGCCTCAGGCAATCAGATGTAATCGAATCGACGGTTCGGCGATTCTTTTCGGCAAATCGTTTAACGAAAAAATCAACCAGCAATTCGACATCACCCTGCCGTTCTCTAAGCGGGGGAACTTCAAGAGTTACCACGTTGAGTCGGTAATAGAGGTCCTCTCTGAAGTTTCCATTCTCAACTTCCTTCTCTAAATCCCTGTTAGTCGCAGCAATGATACGGACATCCACAGAGATCGTCTGTTCCCCACCAACCCTTTGCAGTTCCCCTTCCTGAAGAACCCTGAGGAGTTTGACCTGCATGGCCGTGGTGGTCTCCCCAATTTCGTCGAGAAACAGCGTGCCGCCGTCGGCCTGAACAAATGTCCCTTCACGTCTTTTTTCTGCCCCTGTAAAAGCGCCTTTTTCATGGCCAAACAGTTCTGACTCCAGAAGGCTCTCAGCCAAAGCCGCACAATTAACCTTTACGAACGGTTTTGCACTTCGCTCGCTGTTCTCGTGCAGGCTCTCAGCCACCAGTTCCTTACCGGTACCCGATTCTCCGGTAATCAAGACGGTCGCCTCAGTTGGGGCCACGTAACTGATCATTTCCAGCAACTCGGTTATCTGAGAAGAATTGCCGATTATAGATGTTTTGAGTGCATAGCTATCCTGTGGTTGCTCACCTTGTCTCTGCTGCTTTTTTTCCTGGACCCTTCGATGATCAAGCGCCCGTTCAAGGGTAAGCTTGAGACGATCGAAATCAAGCGGCTTGGTGAGGTAATCGTGAGCCCCTTTTTTCATTAATTCAACCGCATCATCCACTGACGAATAAGCTGTCATGATGATTACCGGTAAGGCCGGCCTGATCTTGCTGATCTGAGAAAATGCCTCCAGTCCACTCATCCGGGCCATTTTCACGTCCATCAAAACCGCATCAAAATCTCTTTTCTCAATAACTTTGACCGCGGTATCACCATCGTCCGCCTCAACACAATGGTAGCCCCATTCTTTAAACATGGAACAGAGCATATAACGATGGACCTGCTCGTCATCGACAACCAGGATGTCTATCTCTTTGTTTTTAGAACTCACGAAACGTTCACCAACTTATGCTTTGATCTTCTGAAGCAGCCAAGCCATGTTTTCTCCAAGATCTCTCATGGTCTTCATTCCCTCATCATCTCCAGCAACTTCACCTTTTTCCCTGCCGATACCGATATTCCAATAACTGGAACCGACGATAATCATCTGGGAGATTTGAAAGAAATGATTCATCGTATCAAAGGCATGGATTGAGCCGGCTCTGCGTACCGCAACCACGGCCGCCCCCAGTTTGCGCTTATACAAATCACCATTAGCCCTACCCACCATTCCACAGCGGTCAATGACAGCTTTCATCTCCGTTGATACATCTGCAAAGTAGGTTGGAGAACCAAGAAGAATCGCATCTGCCGAGGTCATCTTCTCCACACATTCGTTGACAATATCGTCTTTAATTGCGCAGGTTCCGTCTTTGTTCTTGATGCAGACGAAACAGGCTTTACAGCCTTTTGGATTGGTTCCAGCCAATTCTATTAATTCCGCCCGTGCCCCTGCTTCTCGCAGAGGCGTCAGAACCGTTTCCAGAAGAATTTTCGTATTGCCGTTTTTTCTTGCACTCGCACTGATTGCCAAAACCTTCATGTTTTCCGCCTTGTTCTGAACTGTATTTAATGGTACTGGTTTTTAACCTTTGGACATCCAGACCGGGTAAAAAAAACACCATACGAACCGAATATGTTATTTAACCATGGAAGCAAAAACGAGACAAATGGTTTGCTACACAATGTTGATTTTTAAATAAAAATGGTGCCATGGAAACTATCCTGATTCTAACGACCGGCGGTACAATAGATAAGATTTATTTTGACGCAAAGAGTACCTACGAAGTTGGCCCACCCAATATTTCAAGACTGTTGGCCGAACTGAATCTTTCGCTTGATTACCAGATTGTTTCGATAATGAGAAAAGACAGTCTCGATCTGACAGACCGGGATCGACAGATCATCTATGATCGTGCCAAAGAAGCCAAACAGAATCGGATTCTTATCACCCATGGGACAGACACCATGGTAGAAACCGCCAAAAAACTTGAATCCCTAACCGATAAAACCATCGTACTGACCGGGGCGTTGGAACCAGCACTATTCAAGACCAGCGATGCCCTGTTTAATATCGGCTGTGGTCTTACCGCCGCCCAGACTCTGTCAAGCGGTGTGTATATCGTCATGAACGGTGTGGTTTTCGACGGTCGCAACGTCCGAAAAAATCTGGAGAAAAACCGATTTGAACCTCTGAAAAAGGAATAGCGTGAAGCGTGAATCTTTAAACAAACTGGTTCTTCTGGTGATGGTCGCCTTGATTTCGGCGGTTTTCATGTCGATGATCCAGAATTTTCTGATGCCCATTTTTATGGCCGGCATTTTCACGGCCATGCTCAACCCGACCCATAAATGGCTGAGCAAGAAACTGGGCGGCAGGGAGAACCTTGCCTCAATTATCACAATAATTGGTATTGTTGTTCTCGTTCTGAGTCCTTTGACCATCCTGGTGGGCATTGTGGCTGCCCAGGCGGTCGCCGTCTCTCAGTCTGTCACACCTTTTGTCCAGACGGTAATCAATGAGCCGTCAGAATACACCAAGTACCTGGTTAATCTACCATTTTACGAAGAATTACTGCCCTACCG
>JAQYVS010000309.1 GCA_030145365.1 Desulfofustis sp.
GTCCCAAGGCCAAGTGAGCTTTCAAGACCGGCGATTCTCTTTTTCAACAGAACATTTTCCCGCCGTAACCGTTCCCGCTCCTCAGCCTTTTTAAGCACCAGGACAATTTCATCAGCCTTGAACGGTTTTGAGATATAATCATAGGCCCCGTTCTTCATGGCCTCAATGGCGACATCAACCGTACCAAAAGCAGACATCATAATGATGGTGGCAGAGTGACCGGCAGAGACAGCAGCTCTCAAGAAAGCCATTCCATCCATGTTCGGCATCTTGATATCACAGAGAACAAAATCAAATTCCTGCTTCTGCAAAAGCTTTAGACCAACCATCCCGTCGGCGGCTGTATTCACGCTGTAGTCCTGCCCTGTGAGCAGTGCAGACAACATATGTCGCATGTTGTCTTCATCATCAATGATCAGGACTTTTTTTACAGAATCAGACATTATCTCGACAGGTAAAATGAAAAAAGTACATAGTCTTGTAGGAGCCCAGTCCCCTGGGCGAAAAAAACGGGGTGAGGAAGATGTATTTTGCCCAAAATCTCAGTCTCCCCAACCTGTAAGTGATTACTGGTGTATGATGTCTGCCAATGTTTGTTTCGCCCAGAGGACTGGACTCCTACAGTAAAATTCATTGCATATCCAAAAAAATAATCAGGAAGTAGCACCATCCAGCATCACATTTATCTGCATAATGAACCTCCTTCTGATCATCATGGTACATATTCAATCCATCAACAGTCAACCTGTTTTCTGATCGGGAAGAGAGGTCGGTATTGAAAAGTGTATCCCCATGACCTTATCTTTTCAAATGCCGTTGACATGACTCCATAAATACCGTACATTTTGGAAGTCATGTTCAAGAGACAATTAAATCCCCATCCTTGCAAAAGTTTTTTCTTGTTTGGCCCACGACAAACAGGAAAGAGTACGTATGTCAAATCCATCCTTGACCGGAACGATTTATATGTCGATCTGTTACCGCAACGAAATTTTCTCAGGTATGCAAAAAATCCCGGACAATTCCGTGGCGAAGTCCTGGCTCATCAGAAAAAACACCACACCTTTACCTGCGTTATTGACGAAATTCAGAAAATCCCTTCACTGCTGGACGAAGTTCACGAACTTATTGAATCCACAGATATTCGCTTTATCCTGACCGGTTCAAGCAGCAGAAAACTGAGACGAGGCAGCGCAAACCTGCTGGCCGGGCGCGCATACACATATCACCTTTTTCCACTGACCTTTCAGGAGCTTGGCGACTCATTTCAACTCGGGAAAGCACTCAAGACAGGCTGTCTCCCTCCAGTATGGGGACAGGAGAGCGATGTGAAAGAATTCCTGTACTCGTACAGCGAAACCTATCTTAAGGAAGAAATTGCTGCTGAAGGACTGGTACGCAACATTGGTCCATTCAGCTACTTCCTGGATATCGTAGCCGCAAGCGACGGCGAGACTGTCAATTTTAACAATATTGCCCGGGAATGTTCAGTTTCCAACAAAACAGTACAGCAATATTACCAGATCCTTGAAGATACCTTCCTGGCCTTTAAACTATCGGCCTGGAAAACAAGTTCAAGAAAACGGCTCGTCACTCACCCGCGTTATTACCTGTTTGATGCGGGAGTAACCAATGCCTTGGCGCATACTCTCGGAGAAAATATTTCACGGCGAACAAGAGGGCGCAGGTTTGAACAATTTTTCATTGGACAACTGCGCGCACAAATTGAGTATGCACGGCTCCGATACCAACTCTACTACTGGCGAACTAACCACGGAGCCGAGGTTGATCTACTTATCTGTCAGGGACGAAAGATTCTCTATGCAATCGAGATTAAATCTTCAAGCACCATTTCCGGGGCAGATTTAAGCGGAATGAAAAGTTTCCTCCAATCCCATGCAAATGTTCCCTGTTATGTCGTTGGTATTGATCAACCCAGACGACTCATCTCAGAACAGATTACCGTCCTGTCTTGGGATACCTTTTTAATGGAAGAAATAATGAAAGATTTTGGAGAGTTGTAGATTTCACTCATTGAGAAATGACAAGAAATACAGACAGCACGCTCCCCTGCCCCTCAAAACTTTCCATCTCTATCCTGCCGCCGATGGATTCAATAATCGACAGGGAAACGGACAGGCCCAGCCCCGTGCCTTTACCCGGTTCTTTGGTTGTGTAGAACGGATCAAAAATAACAGACTGCTGCTCCCTGCTAATACCGATGCCGTTATCAATGATTCGGATGCGCAGAAACTCTGTTTGATTATCTTCTGATTGCGATCCGGGAACATCAGTTGACACGGTGACAACGCCATCATCTCCCCGCCCTGCCGCTGTCACAGCGTCTCCACTGTTGAGCAGACAGTTAACAAAGACCTGCCCCAGCTGATCCTGATCGGCATAAACTGTATCTTTGCCTGCGTCAAAGCTGCATATTAATTTAATGTTATTAAAAACCGGTTGAACCTGCACCATATCAACAATCGAGCGCAACAACTCATGCAAAGAGAAATCTTCCGGCTTTCCTTTTGATACCCTGGCAAAATCAAGCATCTGGCGAATAAGTGCATTTATACGCTGCAGCTCCTGGTCGGCACGGTTGATAAAATCCCGGTGCTCATCACTCTGATTGGCTGATCGTCCAAGTAAGCCAAGGTAGCCCTGCACTATTCCAATGGGATTACCGATCTCGTGGGCCAGTCCGGCGGCCATCCTGCCCACGGATGCCAGCTTTTCCGTGCGGATCATTTCCTGCTGCTGTGATTTCAGCTTCAGATTTGCAGCGCCAAGCTCTTCTACGGTTTTTTCCAAGGATTGTCGATCCTGTTCAATCCTTGTAAGCATGCTGTTTAAACTGGTGGCAAGCCGGCCAAACTCTCCACCAGAACTGTCGGCAGCAAACAGAAAATCGTGCTTATCCTTATACTGATCTGCCAACCTGACAAGACGTTCAATGGGTTGGACGACTACTTTTCTCATCCTGAAAAAGCCAATAACGCTCAATATCAGAAGGTTGATCAGTATATAAACAAGTACTATTTTTTCTACCCGCCAGAGGGATTGAAACATAGGTTCCAGTGAGCGGTTGATGCCAACAGCACCAATTACCCTTCCCCGGCGGACAATAGGTTGCACGCTCACAAGAACATGGCTGCGAAAACTGATAAGTCCTAGAAATGAGCCCGAATAATGAACTGCAGGTTTACCGGTATGTATAGTTTCAGAAATCGTTGAAATCAGCAAAGGAGCAGAAAAATCGATGA
>JAQYVS010000333.1 GCA_030145365.1 Desulfofustis sp.
AGGTTTTAGTGGAGTATACATATCCGGTGCTGTCATTTCCGCAGACCTTTGTTTACCCGATATAGGCCTTGCAACGCTCAGTGAATTTTCAAATCGCGGACGCCAGATTGCCCGAGTAACTGATTTACCTGCCATAATTGATATTGACACTGGGTTTGGGGAACCTATGAGTGTTGCCCGAACAATCCGGATAATGGAGGAAGCGGGCCTTTCTGGCTGTCACATTGAGGACCAGGTGATGCCCAAACGCTGCGGGCACCTCGACGGAAAAGAACTCATTGATACGGTCAAAATGATGCAACGTATTCGCGCTGCTGCAGACGCCAGGCTGGATAGGAACTTTTGCCTGATTGCGCGAACAGACGCTCGAGCAGTTGAAGGAATAGAGAAAGCCATAAACCGTATGAAAGCTTATGTTGATGCCGGTGCGGACATGATATTTCCGGAAGCACTGGAAAATGAAAAAGAGTTTGCAGCCGTTCGCAGCGCACTCGATGTCCCATTGTTTGCCAATATGACAGAGTTCGGGAAGAGCCGATTATTAAACAAAAAAGAGCTCGAAAACATCGGATATAATATTGTTATATATCCAGTGACGACCCTACGTTTGGCAATGGGAGAAGTTGATAGGGGACTAGAGGCAATACTAAGAGATGGTGACCAAAACCAAATCCTTGATAAGATGCAGCATCGAAAAGACCTCTATGAGCTCTTACGTTATGAAGATTATAATCAATATGATAAAAATCTTTTCAATTTCAAGCTAAAAGACACACCATTATAGAATTATGAAGAGTGAACATTTGGACTGAGCAGACGCTTTTTTACAACGACAGTGGTTCTCCGTAATACCCCAACACAGAAACACCAGCTTTTTTTACCAATCGGCCCTACCGATTCAGTACTTTTGAGGCATACAGACCGTTGATGTAGCTGCTGTCTTCTTCCTTGATGTTATCAAACTGGAAACCAATTTTATAGCCGCTTTGTATCTGCAATGACTGCTTGACGATAGCCTGGCTAATAATTTTTTGTCGACCCAGAAAAAAACCGACTTTGACATGCTGACCAATTGCCAGTTCTTTTCTTAATACTACGGCAACCCCACCGCCACTGATATCATTCAAGATTCCGTCTGCAGTGAAATCCGATGTTGCAACTCTTACCGGAACGTTCTTCACTTCAAATATTGATGTCATATCACCATCAGTTAACCGCTCAAATCTTCTCTTTGCGAGCGGTCCCTGACCGGAATAATCCCAATCCATCTGCAATCCGTCCAGGGAAGGTATCTCATCCCAGTCCTTTTTTTCTCCGACATAATCCACTTTCGGTGATTTTCACCAACAACACGGATACCCATCTATTTCCTGTGAGAAAAGATAATGCAGCCACATTGTTTGACAAACAGCTTACCTGGTGAACTCCAACATCACAACTGTAGAGTCAATAAGAGCTGAGGTGGCGGCAAAGCACCACCTCGAGCAATGAGCAGAACCGGATCAGGACCGACCCGGAATGTTAATTCATGATTTTTTTTCGTGCACCGTTTTGGAGATATAGTCTTCAACGCTTTTCTGCAAGGTTGTTTCTGCCAGCTGTGCACAATGCAGATGGGTTTCGGGTAATTGCCCCACGAGCTCCATAATGGAGATCATATTGATCTTTTTTACCTCGGTGATACTTTTATCGCGAGCCAGCATAGTTGCCGCTTCGACACAAAGCTTGCTGTAGGAACAACCATCTGTCCAACTGTGGGCTGACGTTACGATATTGTCGTCGATCTTCAGCCCTATTTCCATAGTATCCCCGCAATTACCGGCAACTTTGGCAATACCTTCCGGTTCTTCAATGACGGGGTTCCCGTAATAATGGAGCAGAAACCATACGGCTCCAACAGAAAAAATGAGCAGAAATGCAATAACCAGACTGGACATTACTTCAGTTTTCCATCAATGATACAAGGGAATTGTAACGATGATTTTGGGCTTAAGAAAATGTGCTTACCGATCACCCCACCTTCTGTTACTGACGATCCCAATCATATAATTATTGACCGCCTCCTGCAAGGCTTTGATTGCCAGGGTCGCACAATGCCTCTCTTCATCGGGAAATGTACCGATCATGTTGAGTACATCATCAGGTTCCAATTCAAGAAGTTCTTCCGGATTCCTGTCATGTGCAAGTTCAGCGGTAAAAGAGCCGCAGAGTGCGCTTGAGCCACACCCGTCGGTGGTATAGGAAGCCTTCTCAACCCGATTGTCTTTGAATTTCAAAAAGATATTTATGGTGTCGCCACAGCCGCCCTTCAACCCGCCGGAAGCATCGGCATCTGCCAGCGGCCCACTGTAACGGGGATTTCGCCAACGATCAAACCCTTTAGCCCCGTATGCCTGCTTTGCATCACTAAAAACTTGGTCTTGCAGCTGTTGCACGACAGTTTCAAATTCTTTGTCAGTCATTGCCATGGTTTTTCATATCGCTCTCGGCTTTACCAATGCGCCTCCGCATTTGGTGTTTCCTGGTAAACTACATTCTTGGTCTTAAACAGTTCAACCGCGTCAGAAACGGTTCCCTCAATATCACTGATTACCTTAACACCGGCTGCCTGAAGTGTTTGAAATGCTTTCGGACCGCAATACCCGGTCAGCAAAACATCTGCTCCCTTATTATGAACCATTGAGGCAGCCTGGATACCAGCACCTTTGAAAGAATTCGCGTTTTCGGAGTTATCAACCGCTTCATATTCCATGGTTTCAGTATCAACAATCATGAGATAGGCCGCCCTGCCAAAACGAGGATCAACCTGAGCATTCAGGCCAGAACCTTTTGCGCTTATTGCTATTTTCATGTTCTCTCTCCGCTTGATGACTTAATGTCCACCGCCCCCGCAAACCTGATCATCAGAAATCATCGTCAGTTTACCGGCAAGTAAATCTTTCACAACTGGTTTGATCTCCGCCCGTTCAGCATCATGATACACATCTATGCCGACCTGGCGAAAACCCATCAAGGGTCGCATGCCAATCCCACCGACAATAAGCGCATTGACGTGATTGCTTGCCAGCAGATTAACAGGCACCATACAGCCGCCCTGCACATGTTCTTCGTTTTGAATCGTGGTGACGGAAGTGATCCTGCCATCTTCTGCATCGATACAGGTAAATACATCACAATGTCCGAAATGACCTGCCCGCTGGCCATCGATTCCACCCAGTCCAACGGACGGTACCGCAATACGAATCTTCTTCATTACTCTCTCCTTTCTATTTAAACACCGGCAGAAGCGTATCTGCCTTTTCATGGTTAAGTGCTTTCGACTGGCAAATGTTCTGCCAGAGGCAAGCAACTGATTTGGTTAATTCAGATCGGGGGGCATATTCAACTATGGTTTGAGCTTTTACCATGGCTTTGGTAAAAGTCGGATCAAACGGGACGCGCCCTACTACTTGAAGTTTTCTTTTTTCTGCCTCTTCCTCGATGGTGAGAGTCATATCACCATTTAGATCGTACTTGTTGATACAGACCAGCGAAGGCCTTTTGAAATGTGCAGCCAAATCGGCGACCCGCTGCATATCGTGCAGCCCAGACACGGTAGGCTCGACAACGATAAGTACTGCCGTTGCTCCGCTTATCGAAGCAATTACCGGACAACCGATACCCGGGGGACCATCGGTAATAATCAAGTCATACCCTTGGCTTTCCGCCAGCTCTTTTGCCTGATTGCGGATAAGGCTAACCAGTTTGCCCGAATTTTCTTCGGCAATTCCGAGTCGGGCATGCACCATTGGGCCAAAACGCGTCTCTGATATAAACCAGGTACCACATGTCCTGGGATTAAAATCAATGGCATCTTCTGGACAGAACACATGGCAAACACCGCACCCTTCACATGCAAGAGGGTCGACAACGAAATCAGAACTGATTGCTGAAAACGTGCACATATCCTCGCAGATGCCGCATTTGCTGCAATCATCTGTCCTGATTACCGCCTTACTGCCGCCGATAAAATCAGTACGCTGGGCTATTTCCGGTTTGAGAAGTAAATGCAGATCGGCAGCATCGACGTCGGTGTCACAGAGCATATGGTTCTTGGCCAGTGCTGCAAAAGCTGCCGTCATACTTGTTTTACCGGTTCCCCCCTTTCCGCTTATAATCACCAGTTCATTCATTGGAGAATCCCCCCTGAGCTTGTGATCGCTGTAATTTGGGCAAACAGATCGACAAATTTTTCACGCCATTTGAGGGAATGTTCAGCGATGAGATCGCCCCGTGAGTAAGATTCTGCAATACTTCGCTCAAACGGAATCTCAAGAAGCACCGGAATTGACTCCCGACGCGCATATTCATACACCTCGTCGTCACCGATATCTGATCGGTTAATAACCAGACCGCACGGCAGCCCCAGTTGCTTGACCGCCTCAACGGCTAAGACCAGGTCATGCAGGCCGAAT
Organism: Desulfofustis sp.; assembly: GCA_030145365.1. Classification (GTDB taxonomy): domain Bacteria; phylum Desulfobacterota; class Desulfobulbia; order Desulfobulbales; family Desulfocapsaceae; genus JABDQA01. Next base: position 4,455 of record JAQYVS010000333.1, read on the forward strand.
GGAGTGGGCTCGGTCACGAGAAGGACAAAGTCACTATCCTTCATTGCAGCAATCGCCGGACACGATGTTCCCGGAGGAGCGTCGATGATCACCAGTTCATTGGATTGAGTGAGCGCCCTGACCCTGTGGATCAAGGGAGGACTCATGGCTTCACCGACACGAAGCCGACCATAGCTGAAATCTATCTTGCCCATGTACCCTGACTCCATGGTTCCCAGTTCACGGTGCGCTTCGCCAACTGCTCCTTCTGGACAGATCGCCATACAGCCCTCGCAGCTATGGCACAGTTCAGGAAAAACCAGGACTTTTTCCCCGATCACCGCCAGAGCATTAAACTGGCAGATTTCAGAGCATTTACCGCAGCCGTTGCATTTTGCTGTATCAATCGACGGAATAAACGTTTGTACCTTGGTTGAGTCCATGTGCTCAGCTCTGATGAACAGATGGGCATTGGGTTCTTCAACATCACAATCAAGGAGTGTCAGCTTCCGATCCAGGCTGACGGCTAAATTTGTCGAAACCGTGGTTTTTCCGGTTCCGCCTTTTCCACTTGCTACGCTGATAATCATAATGTTCGTGACCTTAAAATTTATCTACACAGGAAATCAACAGATCCTGGCTACATGCTCCACTAACTTCTGAGCCTGCGCTGCTCCTGGATGGGGCGGCAACTGCATGAATATTCCCAACCCTTCCGTCGATTCATGGAATTCATGCGGATAGAGCGGCGAAACAAGAGCGCAATGGATAAACGGATTCTTTTTCACCAATTCACGTATAAATGTCAGACCGCTGCCTTCTCTGATATCTTCAGCCGCGACAATCACCTCCACCATTTTATCTATCACTGACGGCATTGCCCGTTCCGAAGAATCTACGCTGATAACCTGTATCTGTTCATATTCAGCAAGTGCCTGGCTCAACTCGGCGAAATAGCCTGGATCTTTGCTGACCAAAAGCACATTGATTTTCTTCATTACAATTCCTATAACTCCTGTAATCCCTTCAATTTTAAATGGCTCTAATGATGTAATTGTTGAACGTGTTTGTTTGGATCTTCCGGCTTTGGCCACCGTTCGACCAGAGCGTCAATTTTTTCAATGAGTATTTTGAGCTTTTTATCGTGTGCTTCAATATGCCTTCGCAATTCGGCTGAAATCTCCATCCTGCCTGGCCGTTGAACCTGACATTGCTCCCTGGTTTTCGTGATCCTCAGCCTGGGATGAGCAGATTGTTGCACCCTGCCACGATGTTTCTGATCATTGGAGAGTCTTCGGTTTCCGTTTCCATCACGTGTTTCACCATTTCTGCTGCTAAAGCCGGTCATAATTAATTCCTCTCAGTATCCGATTTGCAACGCTCTTATGTTTCTTCCTGTTGCACAATGTGATCTTTTGAACAGCCGGGCATGATAAACGATTCAATCGATTGATCCGATGAATAGGCTGTTAAAAATTTCTCTACATTACCACTGACAAAAGGAATCAGAGAGATGCCGGTCTGTTGTATAATCTCTGCCGGATGTGCGGAAATTGCGCCGCAGATCAATGTATCGATTTCCTGTTCAACAAGCATCCGGGCTAACTGCCAGCCGACATGACGGGGCAAAAATTCTCGTCTTTCACCGAGAACTTCCCCATCTTTAATCTCGGCTATGAGCATGGTCTGAGCCGAATCAAATACCGGGGAGATTCGGTTTCCCCATACGGTCATTGCAACTTTCATTTGCACGGTCCTCATCATGGTTTATCAATACTCGCTACCCACGATGCAAGCACAGTGCCAGCATTAAACCGCCGTTATAATTTATTATTTATTAATAATTACAAAGATATAAGGAATGGACTGGGTGTCGCATTGAGTAAGGCAATGCCCACTGTCGCGCAACTGCGACGGTAACACGGTGCCAGGGTCGCAACAACGCGACTATTTGAATGATTCAGTGGGAGCGCCTTCCGTCTTTGGAAGGAAGAGTGATATTGAGCTTTTTTATTTTGCGAAACAACGTGCTCTTGTGCATACCAAGATATTTGGCCGCCGCTGTTCTATTGTAGTCAGTATGTTCCAGCGCATTTAGGATAGTTTCTCTCTCACTGGTTGCCACTGCTGCTCTGATGATGCCGGGTGCCTCAGGCAGCGCGATTCTGTGTGTGAGCGCGGCCGGAAGATGATTTGGTTCTATCTGATCTCTCTGACAGAGAACGAAGGCGTGCTCAATAATATTCTCCAGTTCACGGATATTTCCCGGATAATCGTGCGCGTTTAAAATGCTCATTGCCTCCGCGTCAATACCGCTGATCTGCCTGCCTTTACGACGATTCATTTTTTCAACAAACCGATCGGAGAGGAGTGCAATATCTTCTTTTCTTTCCCGAAGCGGCGGTAGTTCGACGCTGATTATATTGATCCGGTAATAAAGATCCCGTCGGAACTTCTGCTGATCGACCATGAGCTGTAGATTCCGATTTGTTGCGGCAATAACCCGGGTATTGGTTTGCACCGGAATAGTGCTTCCAAGCGGCGTATATTCTCCTTCTTCAAGTACCCTCAACAACTTCACTTGAAAAGCGGTACTGGTATCACCGATTTCATCGAGGAGAATGGTCCCCTTCTCTGCTGCACCAAACAACCCCTTTCGATCTGATCGGGCATCGGTGAAGGCCCCAGCCTTATAGCCGAATAATTCTGATTCAAGCAGGTTGTCCGGTAAAGCCCCACAATTAATTGATATAAAAGGTTGCTCTTCTCTGTGAGAGTGTTTGTGAATGGCGCGTGCCATGAGTTCTTTACCGGTACCTGTTTCACCGGTAATCAAAACGGAGCTGTCGCTTTGTGCAATCTGATCGAGAATCTTAAACAGATCCTGCATGCGTTTTGACCGGCTGACCATATTATCAACCTCAGATTGGCCACTGAGGTCGCGACGAAGCTCTTCAACCAGGCTATGATCTCTAAAGATTTCAACACCACCGAGAATATCTCCAGTTTTGTTCTTTAATATGGAGGTGGAGACGGAGATGGGAATTAATTTCTGCTCACTGTTTACTATTGATGTGCAAGAACTGACGAATGACTTGCCCTCGTTCATCGTTCTTTTCAAGGCACAATCGCCTTCACACATATTAGAGCGGAAAACTTCCCAGCAGTAGCGACCAATCGCATCATCACTTGATATTCCGGTTATGTCTTCAGCGGCTCGATTGAAAGACGTAATGCGCCAATGATGATCAACGGTAAACACGCCGTCGGAGATACTCTGAAGTATTACATCGGTTAATTGAGGATTATTTTTCTCAGACTTATTGTTCATATACACAATATATTCCGTCACCGGAATATTGCACTATAAATTGTACAATAACGATTTAGAGACACGGCCTTACTGCTAGAGGAATAAAGCCGGTACTACTGTAGTCCAATGAGCTTAATTACTTTTCAATATATCTTCATATCTTTGAGCCCCCAACCCTTCTTTTGGGCCTCCTCCAGACCTTTGTAACGTTTACCGATGTGCAAGCGAGTTGGGCTTAGGTCTATTGCCGTTAAACACTGGCTAAGTCTTTAGGAAAAAACTCACCGGCCCTCCGGTGCGTTTTCTGTGAAAAAAAGTAATTGACCAGCCCTGTTATTTCGTTTTTTTTGCTTCCTCCTGCTTCTGCATATCAATTTCTGTGGCGATGGCTGCAGCGCCGGCCTCCAGGGCTTTTGTCCTGGTCTGCTCGTCCTTTATATCAATCTTTGTATCTTCGGGGAAATCCACGATTACCTTGCGATGAGCATAATAGATACCCTTGGCATTCAGTGCTTCAGTAATCCGGCGAAAAGCCTCTCGCTTGATAACAAACTGTTTCCCTGGCTTTGCGGTGAACTTGACCCTGATCACCATCACGGAATTAGTGATCTCATGTACGCCTTGTGATTTCAGCGGCAGCAGGAAGTCATCGCCAAGCTCCTCATCTTCAAGCATTGCAATTCCAACTTTTTTGATGATTTTCCGGACTTGATCAATGTTCGTATCATAAGGAAATTCCAGAGGGAATTTTATTACGATGCCTCCGCGCATGTAATTTGTAACGGCGCCAAGATCGCTATGCGGTACAACTTGCAACATGCCTAAATGATGCCTGAGCATGACGTTTCTCAAGGTTATTGCCTCCACCGTTCCCCGGATGGAACCGGCCTGGATATATTCCCCGACCCGAAAAGCATCATCGAGTAAAAAGAAAAACCCGGAAAGGACATCTGAGACAAGTTTTTGAGCACCAAAGCCTATTGCCAGACCAAGAACACCGGCGCCGGCCAGCAACGGGGCAATATTTATGCCCAGAGAAGAAATCACGATCAACAGAACCATGACCACAAGAACGGTACCAATGACTTTACGAAGCATCGGCAACAGAGTATGGCTTCGTCCACGTTGTGCTGCCCCCCCGAATTCATCGTCAGTTTCCTCTTCCTTCGGCTGTTCTTCAGGCTCTGCCTCTTTAAGCTTGTTCTCAATATATCTGCTTGCAAAGCGCCAACAAGCAAGGGCAAGTGCGAAGGCAATAAATGATTGAAAAACAGCACCTAATGCTTCATTTGCAAATGGGATATTATATCCCCATAAAGACAGAAACCAGGTAAATAGAATAGCGACCAGTACGATTTTAAGAATCAAATGGGCTCTTGCTGCAATTCTTATCTTTTTATTTTCTCTTTCCAGTGCTTTGGTGGCTTCATCGGTATCTTCAGGAAATCCATCGTCATTGACATAGCCGAGGTTCAGGGACTCAACGGTGGCATATATGATCAGTTTGCCGCTATAGCTTAGAATGAAGTAAACGGGAACTATCAGCATACTGAAAATCAAGGCACCGCTCTGCACCGCTGCCCCGGTCAATTTCTGGCCAATCCAGATAAACCAGACGATGAGCAGGTAGAGCCAGGCAAAGCCATGCCAATAGGTTGAAATCTGTTTCTTAAACCACCCGCCGCCCTGCGTCTCCAATTGTTCAAGTAAAACATCCGCTACGGGTTGTTTCAGGTAATAGACGAGATACCCATAAATGGATATGACCAAGGATCCCAGTACAATTACTACCCAGGAAACCGTTTGCGGATAGGCACCAAGTTCTGCGGTAAATCTAACCAGCAATATGCCTGAGAGAAGAACTGCCGTTGAAATATAAAATGATTTGTAGAGTGGGTTTATCAGAGATTCGTCAATGTTAACGGGTCTGATCGACCGATCGTCAGGGGAAAAAATAATACGTCCAACAATCGAGCAGGCCATGAATATAACAATGGTACCAAGCACCATCTGGAACAACATTCTTCCCTTTATTCCAATGCTTCCTGCAAAAAACATAAAGACAATCGTTGAAATAATCGCAAATAAGAGCAGTGAGATAAACAGTGGCAGACTGCGCAGGAATCCCAGCCAGAGAAAGTCAAACCCCTTTGTATCCGGCGGCATTATGTCTTTTAATTTTTCAATTCGAGAGTGGAATATCCGCTTGAGGATGAAAGCAATCAAAAAGCCCAGTACGATTGCCAACATAACGCGCCCCAACACCCCCCATACACCCAGCTTATCTTTCGTGTCAGCAGTGGACCCCAGAACCCTGGCAAGATCTTTGGCAACTTGGGGAGCATAGGCGAGAACACTCAAGTCGACATCGTCTGTGATCTCGCCTGAATCGAGCATATGCAGCCATTTAGACATAAGAGCACTTTCTTGTTGAACAAGAACTGTTTCTATACTCTCCACTTCAGAGACAAAATCTGAAGCTGCTTCCTGCTGGGGAGCTGCATTAGCCTCCGCAGCGCTTTCCGCCCAGGCAGAAATGGGCAGAGCTGCTATCAGAATGAGGTGAATTAAAAACAGAAGATGAGGTAATATGGCTTTCATAGATACTCCTGAGAAATAAATGATTATGAAATATCTCTTGATTATTGCTGCCGTTTTTTCACTTAGTCAGAACTGTAAATATTTTATTAAAATAAATCTCCATAAAAAGATTGCTAGGCGCCATGCACATGGAAATAAGTGCAGACATTCCAAGCTTCCGGTAAACCGAAAACAGCCTCTTTGATGCCGACAGGGTAAGAATTACCACCTCTTATTAAACATCGAATTAAAGAGTATGCTATGAGCAGAAAAAATCAAGTCATTCCTTGATACTTTCATTGATTAACAATTGTAGATCCTTTTGCTATACACTGTTAACCAAACCATAACCCAAAATAATTGCTGTACTCCTCCTTCAATCGGCTCCCCCGCATATTTCAAGATCTCTGCGTGCTCCCATGCGTATCGCCACGTTCCTGAATATCAACAGACAATTACTTGAGATTACTAATACTGAAGCGATGGTGGCAGAAAATCAG
>JAQYVS010000374.1 GCA_030145365.1 Desulfofustis sp.
CTCGCATGGGTTGGAGTAGTATAAACCTGTGGAGTTCCCGGTAATAATGGCATAGAAGGTTCTCACTGTTTATGTTATAGACACATTGTGGCGATTTACATACTATCTGGAGAAACAGATCCAGATGAAAAGCATGTAACCGAAAAATGATTAGACAATTTCAGCAGGAACAGAGTGAACTATGAAGATAACGCGCATCAATAGCCTGTTGCAGGAGACCCCAGTCGGTAAAAAGGTAGTTGTCGCTGGATGGTTGAGAACCCGGCGCGACAGCTCAAATTTTTCGTTTCTTGAGGTCAATGACGGCTCATGTCTGTCAAACCTGCAGATCATTGCTGACGACGGATTAGACAATTACGAGAGCAAGATTAAAAAACTCACCACTGGTTGTTCAATCAAAGTGGAGGGCGAGTTAAAAGAGTCTCCGGCTAAGGGGCAATCGGTCGAGATTTTGGCCGAGCGGATAGACATCGTTGGCTGGGCTGATCCGGACCTCTACCCACTCCAGAAAAAACGCCATTCATTCGAGTTTTTACGAGAGATATCCCATCTTCGTCCAAGGACCAATGCCCTTGGCGGTGTCGCCAGGGTCCGATCCCGGTTGAGTTATGCGGTCCATGAATATTTTAAGAAAAAGGATTTTTTCCAGATTCATACCCCAGTCATAACAACCAGCGATTGCGAGGGGGCCGGTGAAATGTTTCGTGTGGTAACCGAGCCGGAACTTGCTGGTACATCTGAGGAAAACAAAAGTTTTTTCGGCCGTAATGCCGGTTTGACAGTAAGCGGTCAGTTGCAGGCTGAGGTGTATGCCCAGGCGCTTGGCTCCGTGTACACTTTTGGGCCGACGTTCAGAGCAGAAAATTCCAATACCAGCCGACATCTGGCAGAATTCTGGATGCTGGAGCCTGAAATGGCATTCTGCGATCTTAACTGTAATATGGATTTGGCGGAAGAGATGCTCAAATATCTGCTCAGTGATGTGCTTGAGCATTGCCAGGAAGATATGGAGTTGTTCAATAGATTTATCGAAAAGGGTCTTGTTAATAAGCTGCAGCATGTTATCGATAATGAATTTGTCAGAATCTCCTATACCGAAGCCGTTGAACAACTTCAGAAGTCCAGTCAGAAGTTTGAGTTTCCAGTGAGTTGGGGAGTTGATCTGCAATCGGAGCATGAACGGTATTTAACAGAAACGGTGTACAAACTGCCTCTGATTGTTACTGATTATCCTGCTTCCATAAAACCGTTTTATATGCGGGTGAACGATGACGGGACCACTGTTGCGGCAATGGATATTCTGGTTGCTGGAATCGGAGAGATTGTCGGCGGAAGTCAACGAGAGGAGCGCTACGATGTGCTGCTCGGCAGGATGCAGCAGAGTGGCATCGACGAGGAGGAGTATCAGTGGTACCTCGATTTACGCAGATATGGAACAACCCCGCACTCCGGTTTCGGACTGGGATTTGAGCGATTGGTCCAATTTGTAACCGGTATGCACAACATCAGAGAAGTTATTCCGTTTCCACGCACACCAGGCTTTGCCCCTTGCTGATGAAGAAACACAATAGACTGAGGTGGCGGCTTGAGTAAAGGCCCGGGTGTCGAGAAGATGTTTGACGCCATCGCCGATCGTTACGATCTGATGAATCGGTTGATGACCTTTGGCCAGGACAGACGGTGGCGTGAATTCGTGGTTGAAAAGGCCGGTGATCCTGGTAACGGCTGGGTGTTGGATCTAGCCAGCGGTACCGGAGATATTGCTGCCCTGTTTCATCAGAAAGCCTCCAGCGCTAAAATCATCGGTGCAGATTTCTCCCGTAACATGCTGGCCCGGGCCAACAAGCGATTTGCTGATCAACAAATATTCTGGCAGGCCTGTGATGCGAACAAGCTGCCCTATGACAATGATGTGTTTGAGGCAGTAAGTTTTGGCTATCTGCTCAGAAATGTTGATGACTCGCTGCATGTATTAAAACAGGTTTACCGGGTATTGGCAGAGCGGGGGAGGGTGGTCTGTCTCGACACGACTCCTCCCAAAAAAAATCTGTTGTATCCTTTTATTCGCTTGTATCTTGCAGTGATTATTCCGTTGCTGGGCATGTTGATAGCCCGCGATTCCGATGCCTATGCCTACCTGACCGGTTCAACGATGGATTTTCACGAGGCGGAACAATTGGCGGAACTCTTTCGCCGGGCGGGATTTAATAAAGTCGGATTTAAAAAATTCATGTTTGGGACCATTGCTGTCCACTGGGGGGAAAAATGATGAGTCAAAACTATCCGCTCCAGTCGTATCGAGCAAATTCTGAGCCGCAAACCCTGTTTGATATCTTCTGTAACAGCTGCAGTAATTTTCACGACCAGTGCGCCTATATATATAAAGCGGCAGATGAAGAGATCCGAGTCAGCTACGGAAAACTTTTTGAAGATGTTCTGCTCCTCGCCAGAGCATTCAGTAGCAGAGGGGTGTCGGTCGGTGACCGGGTGATGTTTCTGTCGGACAATCGCTACAGCTGGATTGTAACGGACCTGGCGATCATGTCGCTTGGAGCAATCAATGTTCCGCGGGGTGCAGACACACCGACCAGGGAACTCATCTATATTATGCAGACCAGCAAATGCACTCACCTCATTGCTGAAACACCTGCATTGTTTGAAATGCACAAACAGGAACTCAAGAAAATAAACGGGCTGAAAAGTGTGTTTATCATGGTTGGTCCGGCAATGCATTCACTGTTTGGTAAAACCTATTCGTATCAGGATCTGCTCAAAGATCGGACCTACAGCGAGCGAGAAGTTGAACGTTTTTTAAAGCAGGGACAAAACCTTAATAATTCTGATCTGCTGACTATCATCTATACTTCCGGTACTACCGGCATGCCGAAAGGAGTGATGCTTACCCACGGCAACATCCTGCATAATGTAGATTGCGTTCCTAAACTTATCCGGCTTACATCTGAAGACAGATGGCTTTCCATACTGCCGAGCTGGCATATTTTTGAAAGAACTGCCGAATACGTTGCTTTGGCAGGCGGATGCTGTCTTGTCTACTCATCGGTTAAAACGTTTAACCAGGATCTCGAGCATTACCGGCCTACGATTGTTGCCACGGTTCCACGGGTATGGGAGTCTCTGTATAACCGCGTCCAGGCAGCTTTGAAGAAGAAAGGTAAGGTTCCCTCAAGGCTATTCGGTTTTCTGGTTGGTGTTTCAACCATCTATCGTCGAAATCGCCGGATAGTTGCCGATCAAGTGCCCAAATTAGCACCTGAATCTTTTGTTACCGTTGGCTTGAGAAAAATCAAAGGTGGATTGATCTGCGCCTTATTATTTCCATTTTATCTGCTTGCTAAAAAGAAGTTACAGGTTGTTAACCAACGTTTCGGCGGCCGACTGCGACTGGCGGTAAGCGGCGGTGGCAGTCTTGCCGATTTTCTGGAAGACTGGATTGATGCGGTGGGCATCAGAATCGTAAACGCCTACGGCATGACCGAATGTTCCCCGGCAATTGCCGGGCGCGGGCTGGATTGTGAGATTTACGGTACACTGGGCCATCCGGTTGTGCATACAGACCTACGAATTGTTTCTGAAGATGGTGAAATCTTACCGGCTGGAACAGAGGGGCTGATCGAGGTGCGTGGTCCCCAGGTTACGATCGGTTACGACAATAACGAGGGAGAAACCGAGAGGGCTTTCACTGCTGATGGATATCTGAAAACCGGCGACCTTGGGATGTTAACGATGAATAATGAAGTGGTAATTACCGGTAGAGCAAAAGATATTATTGTTCTGGCCAGTGGGGAAAACATCGATCCAAGCCGGATTGAAAGTACGATTACCATGTTCCCATTTATTGAAGATGCCGTACTGGTTGGCCAGGATCGTAAAGGGCTTGGTGCCCTGCTCGTTCCGAACCATGATGAGCTGAAGGGTTGGGTGGAAAAAACTTTTTCTCATATTCGCAAAGAGACAGAAGAGATTCTGACCGACAACAGAATCCTGGAACAGATTAGAAAAGAGATAAATCTTCGACTCAAACCAAAGAAGGGGTTTAAATCCCATGAGCGGCTGCTCGGCATTACTTTTCTGGAAAAAGGATTGCAAAGTGGTGAAGAATTGACCAATACCTTGAAGAAAAAGCGGCACATCATAGAACGCAATTATCGGCAGCGAATTAACCAGCTGTTTCAATAATTACCCGTCAATACTGGATCCGCCGTTCTGAAGTACGGGCAAATGAACGGCAATTATGGCTTCAGCCTCTATCAATGCACTCGTTTGTTTCTGCCGCAGTGAAACTGCATAGTCAAGAAGATTACCCGGTAGCCGGTACATAAAACCGATAATACCGTTTTGGTTTTCGCCTTGCATTCACCGTGTCTATATGAGAAAATTAGTAGTAAGAGCAAGAGGTTCGAGATAATATCAGAGCTGAATACTAGTGAGGTATTACAATGAAACGAATTCGAAGGATTAAACAAGTAGTGACCCCGATTGATTTTTCCGACAACTCCCGACTCATTGCCAATTCTTCGGTATTCATGGCGGGTAAGTACGGCGCTGCAATCGATCTTATCTTTGTTGTACAGAATTTTGAAGATTATTCAGGCTTTTTTGTTCCTCAGATGCATGTTCCGAACCTGGAGGAGGAGCTCATGACCGGGGCGGAAGAGCGAATGACAAGCTTTATCGATGAATTAAAAGTGGATTGTGCCGAGTTTGGCGTTAAGGAAATTCGGAACAAAGTCCTGATTGGCGATGTTGCCGAGCAGATTGTTGAATATGCCACTGGCCTAGAGGCTGATCTGATAATTATGGGCACCCACGGTTACAAAGGATTGGAGAAAATAATGTTTGGCAGTGTCGCCGATAAAGTGGTCCGTTCCGCTTTGTGTCCGGTGACTACCATTAACCCGTATACCTGCTGTACCTGGGAGGAGTAAAATCATCGGTTGATGATTTGTAGCGTAAGCTGATATAAGGCCTATAGTGTTAAAGTCATCCGCTCAATCTTCCTGTTGATCAGACTCTTGATGTCAAGACTGTATTGGTTGTCCGGATAAACCAATAATTGTATAATATACGTGTGTTTTTCATCCTTTCCCTATGTCGTTTTATAATTTTTCCCCGCATACCAGTGTAGCATCGAGACCTCTTAAAAGTCATGGTGCACGACTGTGAAATGAGTTATCTTTTCACATCATCAATCCATAAGGAGATTACTATGTTGAAGAAGGAAATTACCGAAGCTTTAAATGAACAGATCAACAAGGAAATATTTTCTGCCTATCTCTACATGTCGATGTCGGCTTATACAAGCGATCTCGTCCTGAAAGGATTTGCAAGTTGGTTTATGGTCCAGTATCACGAAGAGATGTACCATGCGATGAAAATGTATGAATATATACAGAGCCAGGGTGAGTCCGTTGTTTTGAAAGCAATTGAAGCCCCCGCCACTACATTTGATTCCCCGCTTGATACGTTCGAGAAGACTTTGGAGCATGAGCAATTTGTGACGCAATCAATTCACGATTTGATGGATCTTGCAATCGAGCATAAGGATCATGCTACGAAAATATTTCTTGAGTGGTATGTAAGCGAGCAGGTTGAAGAGGAAGACACCGCCGGTGATATGATTGCCCAGTTGAAAATGATTGGCCAAGATGCTCATGCGCTCCTGATGATGGATCGAGAGCTGGCCGTCCGCGCTGTTGGCATACCAGTTGATTTCAGCAAAGGGGTGGAGCAGGAAGGCTAAACATCTGGTGTGTTTGAGGTATAGCGAGCAGCTGTTTAACAAACAGCTGAGAAAAAACTATTATAATACAATAGTTCAACGAGGAGGAGATTGTATGAGAAATCTAATGAGAAGTTCGTGGAGCCGCCTGTGTGGTGCTGCTGTCTTTGGGATCTTTCTTCTGGTATTATCTACCATTGCCTATGCCGGCGGCACTTTGCGTGTCGCAACCATGGGGGAACCGGCTTCACTCGATCCCCATAAAGTAAGCGGTACCTGGGAGAACTATGTGGTTGGCGATATGTTCGTCGGCCTGACCACAGAAAATCCCAAATCTGAGCCAATTCCTGGTGTTGCTGAGTCTTGGACCATATCTGAAGATGGTAAGACGTACACATTTAAATTACGCAAGTGTACCTGGTCTGATGGCACCCCGATGACGGCTCACGATTTTGTTTTTTCGATGCAGCGCATCCTATTGCCGGAAACTGCTGCAGAATATGCCTCGCTCCTTTATATCATTGAAGGCGCTGAAGACATCAACCAAGGAAAGGCCAAAGCCGATAGTCTGGCGGTCAAGGCTCTGGAAGATTATACACTGGAAATTAAACTGGCTGGACCGGCGCCATATTTTCTGGCGTTGCTCACCCATTATACCGCCTATCCAGTTCCCAAACATGTGATCGATAAAGTCGGCACCCAGTGGAGCAAACCTGAAAATATGGTTGTTAACGGACCGTATAAACTGGTTGAGTGGATTCCCAATACCCATGTCAAATTGACCAAGAACGATAAATACTGGGATGCCGCCAGTCTCTCACTTGATAATCTAACTTTCTATACCCAGGAAGACCGGGCTGCAGTTCAGAAAAGATTCAGGGCTGGAGAGATTGACGTGGCTATGGATTTTGCTTCCGACCAAATTGGTTGGTTGCGTAAAAACATGCCGGACGAGACCAGGATAGCCCCCTATATGGGTATCTATTATTATCCGATCAACACTTCGATAGAGCCGTTTACGGATATCCGGATTCGCAAAGCACTTTCAATGGCGATTAACCGTGAAGCGATTGTGGATAAGGTTCTGAAAACCGGTGAGCTTGCCGCTTACTCCTTCGTACCTCCTGGAGTTGCTTACTACGAAAATCCATCTGAAGTTGACTGGAAGGATGTTCCATTTGCGGATCGTCAGAAAATGGCCAAAGAACTGCTGGCTGAAGCCGGTTATGGACCGGACAAGCCGCTTGAATTCACCCTCAGATACAACACGTCTGAAAACCATAAACGCATTGCTGTAGCAATTGTTTCCATGTGGAAAGCAATTGGCGTTAAGGCAGAGCTGTTCAATTCAGAGGTCAAGGTCCATTATGCCGATCTGAAGCAGGGTGATTTTCAGGTTGCCCGGGCAGCCTGGATTGCCGACTACAACGATGCCCAGAACTTCCTTTACCTGCTTGAGACTCGAACAGGTGCCAACAATTACGGGCGCTATTCAAATCCGGAATTTGACAATTTGATGCGCGAGGCTGAGGTTACATCTGATCTGAAGAAGCGAAGTGAAATGATGCAGAAGGCGGAAGCTTTGGCAATGAGAGATCAGCCGGTTATTCCGATCTATCATTACGTATCTAAAAACCTTGTTTCTAAAAAGGTTGTCGGTTTCGAGGATAACCCTCAGGATATCCATCGCTGGCGTTATGTAAGTCTGAAGTAGACCAGACATTAACGGTGCGGAGTATTATTCTGCTCCGCACCGTTATGCCCATGTCAAAGTTTTAAACCTCGACAGTATTAAGAATGGGATTCTATGCTTGCTTTCGCTGTACGCCGATTACTAAGCGCTATTCCCACCTTGTTTATCATCATTACCATTGCTTTTTTCATGATGAGACTGGCTCCAGGGGGGCCGTTCGATCGTGAAAAACAACTGCCTCCCGAAATAGAAGCCAATATTCTACGGGCCTATAATCTCGATAAACCGATCCATGAGCAATATTTTGATTATCTGAAAAACATTGCTCACGGAGATTTTGGACCATCCTATAAATACCTTGATTTCACCGTAACCGATCTCATTATGACGGGGTTTCCCGTCAGTCTTCGGCTCGGTCTCTACGCCATTATTGTCGCCATATTGTTTGGTGTTTCTGCAGGAACCATTGCCGCGCTCAAACAAAATACGACCTTTGATTACGTGGTCATGGGATTTGCGATGACCGGTATCGCGATTCCCAACTTTGTCATGGCTCCTCTGCTGGCCCTTATTTTTGGGGTGTATCTCTCCCTTTTGCCGGTGGCCGGCTGGGGTGGCGGTAAACTCCAGTATCAAATATTGCCAGTTATCACTCTGGCCTTGCCACAGATAGCCTATATTGCCCGTTTGACCAGGGGTAGTATGGTTGAAGTAATGAATTCCAATTTTATCCGGACCGCCCGAGCCAAAGGACTGGCAGAAAAAATTGTGGTGGTCAGGCATGCTTTACGGGGCGGTCTACTGCCAGTAGTCTCTTATCTCGGACCGGCAACAGCGGCAGTTATCACCGGATCGGTAGTGATTGAGTCAATATTCGATGTTCCCGGAATCGGCCGCTATTTTGTAAATGGTGCGTTGAATCGCGACTACCCGGTGGTCATGGGGGTTGTTATTTTTTATGCGGTGTTGATCATTCTGCTCAACCTTTTTGTTGATCTCATCTATGGATTTCTTGACCCAAGGGTAAAGGTGGAATAGTGGCCAAACCGTTTAAACATGATGCGCTGGCCCAGATGAATGGTGTTGAACCGGTCAAAGGCAGAAGCCTCTGGCAGGATGCCCGCAGAAGACTGTTGCGTAATAAGGCAGCAGTGGCTTCCATGATTTTTCTGACAATTATCGTGGTGATGGCGGTGTTTGCCCCGCTGCTATCGCCGTGGGCTTTTGATGATCCGGACTGGGAGTATGATTTCCCCGGTCCTCCGAATGCTGAGTTGCTTCACTGGTTCGGTACCGACGGCAACGGACGGGACCTCTTTGTACGAACCTTGTACGGTGCCAGGATCTCACTTCTGGTCGGTATCATCGCCACCAGTGTAAGCCTTCTGATTGGGGTAACGTACGGGGCAACAGCTGGCTTTATCGGGGGCAGAACAGATAATATCATGATGCGCATTGTCGATATTCTCTATTCCTTGCCGTTTATGTTTTTTGTGATTCTGCTGATGGTGATTTTCGGGCGCAACATTTTTCTTATCTTCGTCGCGCTCGGCGCGGTAGAATGGTTGACCATGGCCCGGATTGTTAGAGGCCAAGCCCTCTCGTTAAAAAAGAAGGAATTCATAGAAGCCGCACACGGGGTCGGTGTTTCAAGCCGGAAAATTATTACCAGGCATATTATTCCAAATGTACTTGGGCCGGTTATTGTCTATATGACCTTGACGATACCGCAGGTCATTCTCACCGAAAGTTTTCTTTCTTTTCTGGGCCTCGGTGTCCAGGAACCTTTGACCAGCTGGGGAGTCCTGATTTCCGAAGGCGCAAAGCAGATGGAATCGGCTCCATGGATGCTGATTTTTCCGGCATTTTTTCTGGCTATAACTCTGTTTTGTTTCAATTTTATCGGTGACGGGTTGCGCGATGCCCTGGATCCAAAGGATCGTTGATCATGCTTTTGGATATCAGAAACCTGATAACTCGTTTCAGCACCCCTGAAGGAGAAGTGCGTGCAGTAAACGATGTTAGTTTGCAGGTTGAGTCAGGGCAATGTGTTGGGGTTGTGGGTGAATCTGGTTCCGGAAAAACCCAGGTGTTTATTTCGGTAATGGGCTTGCTTGCCAAAAACGGCAGGGCGGAAGGTGAGGTGTATTTTGACGGTTCTCAAATCCTCGGTATGAAAACAATCGAGTTGAATTCGCTTCGCGGGGTTGAGTTCTCGATGATTTTTCAGGATCCGATGACGTCACTCAACCCCTACTTGAGAATTTCCAAACAGATGACCGAAGTGCTGGTTGAGCATCGGGGAATCACCGAGAAACAGGCCGCAGGCAAATCTATAGAAATGCTCGATCTTGTCGGTATTCCCGATGCCAAGAAACGCTTTCGGATGTATCCCCATGAATTTTCCGGTGGAATGAGGCAGCGGGCGATGATTGCCATGGCCCTTCTGTGTGAGCCGAAATTGTTGATTGCAGATGAGCCGACCACGGCACTTGATGTAACGGTACAGGCGCAGATATTGGAATTAATTGCCGGTCTCGGTAAAGAGCTGAATATGGCAACCGTTCTGATAACCCATGATCTTGGTGTGATTGCCGGGTTAAGTGATCGTGTTGCGGTTATGTATGGTGGACGAGTTGTGGAGGAGGCATCAGTCAACGAATTGTTTAAAAAACCCCAGCATCCTTATTCCAGAGGATTGCTTGATTCAATGCCGCGGTTGGATAACAGTTCCGAACGCGCTTTGCATGCCATTGCCGGACAGCCTCCCGACCTACAGGCCCTGCCCAAAGGCTGCAGCTTTGAACCTCGCTGCGATTATGCAATGGAGCGCTGTAGAGATGAAATGCCAGAGCTCAGAGAGGCTGGTGAGAAAAGGATGAAATCATGCCATCTGGAGAAGATGCCATGAGTAACGCTAGCGTCAATACGATAGTTAGCCAACAACATGACCCGCTGTTGTCGGTACGTAACTTGAAAGTCTATTTCCCGATTATTTCAGGAGGCTTGATTCGTAAAACCATGCCCCTTAAGGCTGTCGATGACGTCAGCTTTGATCTCTATGAGGGAGAAACCCTGGGAGTTGTGGGGGAATCCGGATGTGGAAAATCAACATTGGGCCGGGGTATTCTTCAATTGTTAGAATCGTCCGGAGGTGAGGTGGTCTGGCTTGGCACTCATATTGAAGGGTTGTCTGCCCCAGAGATGAAAGGGTATCGAAAGGAGCTGCAGATCATCTTTCAGGATCCGTTGGCTTCGCTTAATCCCCGGATGACCATTGGCGATATCATAGCAGAACCGCTTACCGTACATTTCCCGGAGCTTTCAACAGATCAGCGTAAGCAGCGCGTTCGGGAGATGATGGAACAGGTTGGTTTACTGCCGTTGATGATCAACCGCTATCCCCATGAATTCTCTGGCGGTCAGTGTCAACGGATCGGGGTTGCCCGGGCAATGATACTCAAACCGCGACTGATTGTCTGTGATGAACCGGTGTCTGCGCTCGATGTGTCAATTCAGGCCCAGATTGTCAATTTGATCAAAGATTTACAGGACACCTTCGGATTGTCGCTGATTTTCATCAGCCACGATCTTTCAATCGTACGCCACATTTCTCACCATATTATGGTGCTCTATCTTGGCAATATGATGGAAATTTCCGATAAGGAAAACCTCTATATAAATCCAAAGCATCCCTATACCAAGGCGCTTATCTCTGCCGTGCCCATTCCAGATCCAGAACTTGAAAAAAATAAGAAACGTCTGGTTCTTGAAGGAGATCTGCCGTCACCGCTTTTCCCGCCATCAGGATGTGTATTCCGTACTCGCTGCCCGTTGGCCCAGGATATTTGTGCAGAGCAAAAACCGGAAATGACCAGAGTCACCGATGGCCATCAGGTCGCCTGCCACTACTGGGACCATAAGGACTGATCAGCTACGTTTTTAAGCCGGATCTTCTCATGACGGAAAACAGTCCATGGGTGGTGGTTGTCTGATTTTTGTTACCGTCTGGAAAGAGTAAGTTTTTTATCGGAAAACCGGGAAGCAAATAAAAAACGAGTGAAGCTTTGCCGTGGGAACTTGCTGGGAAATGCTTTGCTACCTGATCGTTCCAAGTAGAAACATAGTCGTGGCTGCCGGGCAATAGATCGTCGGTGGAAGTTGGCGAGTCAAATTCTGATAAACTCAAACGAGCTAAATCGTCTAAGATAGTCTGTTTGATTTCGTCGCTGTCTTTCTGAAAATCCAAAATCTGTTCTGCGACATATCGAGGGCTGGCTTCGATTCGATCAGGTAGATCGAGCTGTAAAATCGGCACCGGCGTTCTGCTGCTGACTCTGTCAAATTCATTTACCAGTTGATCGGCACCATCCTCAGATGAGGCGAGCCAGAGCGATACGTCTGGAATTGGGGCAGAAGCCATGAGTTTACGCCAGGAGGAAAAACGCATCTTCATTTCTCTGGGACGAGCGTTTTCAAGCCTTGCGGCAATTTGCTCCAACTCAGCCAAGGGATTCTGTTCTTTCGAGTCTCCATCGCCTTGCAGGGAGCGAAACATCTCCATTTCCCGTTCGTCAAGAATCTGCAGGTTTTGTCTGAGCTCCTCTTCCTCCTGGCGCAATATTTCTGCTATGGCCAGTACAAGACGAGCCTGCCAGAGATCGAGCTCTGATTCGTCAGTGTTCTGTGGCTCAACACTCGTACTGTTTAGTAGAGAAGAAACAATCTGATGCCGTTTTTCGTCGTCAGATTTTGAACTTTTCTGTGACATTGCAGCTATGGTAAGTGAAGAAAGCTGGGCCGCGTAATCGTCCTTGCGATGCTGGATGTCATGTATTAAACGAAGAAATTTATCCCGATTCTCTCCAAGGGGAGACGGAGTATGCACTTGACACAATCCACTTTTCATGAATATATCATGTTCGTCTTCAGGCGGTTTTTCCGGGTCGGATTCCACCGGCTGCAAGTAGTAGAGAGGTGCGCAAAACAGCAGAACTGGAAATAAACGTTCGCTGAAGATGAAGGTATCGGGGAAAATCAGGGTTGGTAACGGTTTCATATGCAAAATATCAAGGAAAAAATTCGTTTTACTGTTTCAGCGCTGCTGTACTTTATGTTCAACATGCGGATTGACTTTGGTTCAGCTCTATCTGTCGACCCTTCATTCATGGAGATCATGCAGTCCGTTGATCTTCAATCAACCATCAAGGCCTCGGCCTGGCAGATTCTCGAGACCGCTCCGTTTGTTGCCGGTCTTACCTATCTTATTGTCTCTGTCCTGCAATATATGGGTGACGGTTCTAAACTACCATGGGATCGCAAATTACGCCTCTTTTTCGCCATCGGTATCATTGCCGGCCTGATCTTAGGCATCTGGGAATATGGCGGAGTCACGTTTAACTAGCTGGCGAGTAGCTGGGTTGAAGCTCAACACCACCCGAGTCAGGTTCGAAACTCACATAGTAAGTGGTTCCATTGTTGATGTCAATCAGCTGTGTTATAGTCACATGTACCGAGATAGCCCTCACCGGATCAGTACCAGATTCGGTTTATCAAAGAGCGATACCGTCTAATGTTTTTTCTGCACAATTCAAATCGTACCGAAAAACTCGCTGAACAACTCGGCTCTGTAGTAGAGCAAGCCGGTGAACGGTCCCTGTTTGTTAAAGAGTTATTTGTCGTCCAAAGTCGGGGTATGGAGCGTATGCTCTCACAGTATCTGGCCGATACATTCGGTATCTGGGGTAACAGCTCGTATATGTTACCGATGCAGTTTATCGACTGTTTGTGTGAGTCACTCGATCTTGACTACGATACCTCACTGTTTGAGCGATCAGTTCTAACCTGGCGACTGGAACGGTTGCTGCGCGACACCTCAGCTGCTGAACTGCAACCTGCCGTAACCTATCTTTCTGGCGAACAGCAGGAACTAAAACGTTTTCAACTTGCCCGCCAATTGGCTGATTTGTTTGATCAGTATCAGATCTTGCGGCCTGACTATATAGAAGCCTGGCAGAAAG
>JAQYVS010000150.1 GCA_030145365.1 Desulfofustis sp.
AAATCCATGATTCTTCTTTCAGTTAAAAATGATAATACCGTACCCCATGACGAAGACCATCGGCAACAGCGAGGCAAAGGCAACCAGGCCAAAGCCGTCAATCAATGGATTTCGACCTTTAATAATTGTCGCAAGCCCTACACCAAGAGCAGTCACCAGTGGAACCGTTACCGTGGAAGTAGTAACTCCTCCTGCATCGTAGGCGATACCGATGATTTCTTTCGGGGCAAACGGAGTAATTGCCATCACCAGACAATATCCGCCTATAATCAGATAATGGATGGGGTACCCTTTCAGAATTCGTAAAACACCGATAACAATGGCAAGACCAACGGATACTGCCACTGAATATCTGAGCCCGGTTCCATACGACTGAAGAGACTTTGGGTCCGCGTCTATCAGATTTGAAGCAGCGGCGATTTGGGCCGATTTGGCAGCAACGGCAATAAGGGCAGGTTCTGCAACGGTTGTTGTAAAACCAAGGCCAAAAGAAAACACTAACAACCAGAAAATAGACCCCTTCCTGGCCAGGGCATCTGCCAGGGTCTCACCAATGGGGAACAATCCAGTTTCCAGTCCCTGAACAAATAGACTCAGACCTATGACAACAAGAACACTGCCAAAGAGAATATCCCCGATATTAGGGAGCGGCTCACGGATAATAACAATCTGGAAAAAAGCTATGACGACTACGATGGGCAGCACATCGGTACATGATTGCCGTAACCGGAGATATATGCCACTGATGACCTGATTTACTACCCGCTGCCCAGAGTCTTGACTCAATTCAATTTACCACAGCATTTTTTATATTTTTTCCCAGACCCGCACGGACACGGTGCGTTTCTACCGATTTTATCACCCTCTCTTTTAATCGGCTCAGGAGCTGCCGCGCCTTCGCCCGCTGCCCCCTTATTCATCTGTAATTCCTGTTCCTGCCGTTGACGGCGTTCTTCTTCCATCCGTTCAACTTCATCTTCCTGGACCATGCGGACATGCATGAGGGTTTTAATGGTCTGTAATTTTACGGTTTCGATCATGGTCGTGAACAGATCGAATGCCTCTTTTTTATACTCATTGAGCGGATTTTTCTGACCGTAACCACGCAGACCAATACCTTCCTTGAGATGATCCATATTGAGTAGATGCTCTTTCCAGTGGCTGTCTACAATCTGCAGCAGGATAATGCGCTCAATCTGGCGCTGATTCTCAACTCCATTGGCTTCTTCTTGGGAAACTCTGGCCTTCTCAGCGACGTCTGCTATTGCCTCACGCAGGCTATCGGCTTTGAATTCACCTTTTTCTTCGCTCGTCCATTCAGGTTTATGACGAAATATTTCGATTATCTGCTGTTCACAATATTCCCAGTCCCACTCTTTGGCGTCAATACGTTCCTGGGCAACTTCACCGACAATTCCATCAATCAGACCCTCAGTCATATCCTGGAGGACCTGCTGCAGGTTATCTCCTTCAAGAACCTCACGGCGCTGCTGGTAAATTACTTCACGCTGTTTGTTCATCACATCATCATATTCCAGCAGATGCTTTCGTATATCGAAGTGGTGACCCTCAACTTTTCGCTGGGCATTTTCAATCGCCTTGGTGATCATGGTGTGTTCAATTGGCTCATCTTCTTCCATTCCAAGTTTTTCCATGATACCTGAAATCCTGCCGGAACCAAAGATTCGCAACAGATCATCCTCAAGTGAGAGGTAGAATCGTGATGAACCTGGATCTCCCTGACGGCCGGAGCGGCCTCGCAACTGGTTGTCGATACGTCTGGACTCGTGGCGAGAGGTGCCGAGGATATGCAAACCACCGGCATCAGTGACACCTTCACCAAGCTTAATGTCAGTTCCCCGGCCTGCCATGTTGGTGGCGATCGTCACCTTGCCCAATTGTCCAGCTTGAGCGATGATCTCAGCTTCCCGCTCATGATGTTTGGCGTTTAACACATCATGGGGAACTTTTACCTTATTCAGCATTTTGGAAATCTGTTCGGAAACATCAATGGAGATCGTGCCCACCAATACAGGTTGCCCTTTTTCATGCATGTCCTTAATTTCATTGACCACTGCACGATATTTGGCCTTTTCATTCTTGTAAATGACGTCGGCAAAATCTTTGCGAACCATCTCCATATGAGTGGGCAATACCACCACGTCGAGATCATAAATCTTTTTAAATTCGGGGGCTTCAGTGTCTGCAGTACCAGTCATTCCAGCCAGCTTGTCATACATCCTGAAATAATTCTGAAAGGTGATCGAAGCCAGAGTCTGGTTTTCACGTTCGATTTTCACCTTCTCTTTTGCTTCCAGAGCCTGATGCAGTCCGTCGCTGTAGCGTCTTCCCTCCATGGTACGGCCGGTAAACTCATCAACGATGACAACCTGGCCCTCTTTAATGATATAGTCCACATCTCGTTTAAACAGAACATGGGCTTTCAGTGACTGATTGAGGTGATGCAGATATTCGATATTCCGAGGATCGTATAAATTGTCCAGCTTGAGCAGTGACTCGCCAAGGGAAATACCTTCTTCATTCAAACTGACCTGTCGGCCTTTCTCGTCAACAAGATAATGATCATCCCGTTTGAATTTGCCCATAATCTTGTTGACGTTTTTATAAAGCTCGGTTGAAATGTCGGCCGGACCTGAGATAATCAGCGGGGTTCGTGCTTCATCGATCAGAATTGAATCAACCTCGTCGACTATACCGAAGTTAAATCCTCGCTGACAGAAATCTTCGAGATCAAATTTCATGTTGTCTCGCAGGTAATCGAAACCGAACTCGTTGTTGGTTCCATACGTAACATCTGCCCGATAGGCTTCCCGCCTTTCAGCGTCTCTCATATCGTGAACAATGCGGCCAACGCTCATACCCAAAAATTGATAGAGATTTCCCATCCATTCAGCGTCCCGGGTGGCCAGATAATCGTTAACAGTGACTACGTGCACACCTTTACCACCCAGACTGTTCAAGTATACTGCCAGGGTAGAAGTCAGCGTTTTTCCTTCCCCTGTTTTCATCTCAGCAATACTCCCCTGATGTAAGAAAACACCGCCAAGCAGCTGAACATCAAAATGGCGCTCGCCAAGAACCCTGCGGGAGGCTTCTCTCATAACAGCGAAACTTTCAGGAATTAAATCATCGAGTGGTTCGCTTTTTTCCACCCGTTCTTTGAATTCAATCGTTTTGGCGGCAAGAGCTGCATCGTCAATCTCTGTAACTGAAGATTCAAGTTCGTTTATACGGTTAACCAGCGGTTGAATCTGTTTGAGAACCCGTTCATTTTTATTGCCGAATACTTTGGTGAGTACTTTTCCGATCATGTTATCTGAATAGTTAAATGGTGGAGATTAATTATATAATGTGCCGCACTTTAAGCATGACTGAGCATTTGCGCAATGAAACCTAAATCGACAATTTCCGTACAAATCTTTCATGCCAACCGTAATACAGCTCATTTTATCAGAGATACATGCTTCTTCGATACAGGTCTGCACCACTGATTTTCCTATTGCGGTTCCCTGCCTTTCTTCGTTAACCGCAAGCGATCCAATTTTTGTAAGAGCTTGTGAATCTTTCTCACATCATCAATCCGTGCTTTTCGGATCATAGTTGTCCGTACCTGCCGGTCTACTGAACCTGAGAATGTCAGGGTTTCACTTTCTTTTTCTCTTCAAGATGAATCACCGGTTGTTCCTGCTGAACACTCCCCGCCTTAAAGCCGGCCCTTACCGGTTCCGATGGTTTGAGCAATGACTGCCCCGCCCATACTCCAAACAGAAACATCCATAAGAGCACACAGAAACAGACGATGCCGATAGAGCTGATACCGGTGCGACTCAACTCAAATTTGATTTTTGCTTTTCGCCGTTTCTTCTGTGTAGCCATGACTTTACATGGATTCCGGGGCGCTCAACCCGAGAATCTTGAGACCGTTGCCGAACACCGTCCGCAACCCGTTCACCAGACAGAGACGACTTTGACTGAGTGATATATCGTCGGAGAGAACCTTATGTTTGTTATAATAGCTGTGGAAATTACCGGCAAGCTCCATCAAATAGAAGATAACCCGATGCGGCTCCAGCTCGATTGCAGCGCTCTCAATCAATGCTGGAAACGAAGCCATCAACTTGAGCAGTTGAATTTCTTCTGGTTCAGTCAACAGCGATAAATCTGCAGTATCTGCTCCTATGACGGAAACACCTTTCTCTTCGGCTTGACGCAAGATGGAACATAACCGTGCATGACCGTATTGCACATAATAAACCGGATTCTCCTGGCTTTGCTGGGTGGCAAGATCAAGGTCGAAATCGAGCTGACTTTCTGGTTTGCGCATCATGAAGAAAAACCGTGCCACATCAACACCGACCTCATCAAGCAGTTCATCAACCGTTACAAAATTTGCCTTGCGGGTGGACATCTTCACCTGTTTACCATCACGCATCAGGGTGACGAATTGATGCAGAACGACCGTAACACGAGAGGCATCATAGCCAAGAGCTGTGACGCCTGCCAGAACATCGGGCACTGTAGCAATGTGGTCCGAACCGAATATATCTATCAGCCAGTCAAAATTTCTTTTAAACTTCTCCCGGTGATAGGCGATGTCAGGTAAACGGTAGGTCGGCTCTCCCGTACTTTTAATTATTACACGGTCGTTCTCATGACCAAACTCGGTGGTTTTAAACCAGGTTGCGTTATCTTTTTCATAGACCAGCCCCTTATCCCGCAACTCACTGACCACAGAATCGATATGACCATCACGGTACAAGGACTGTTCGTTGTAATAATTATCAAAAATGATGCCCATCCTGCCCAATGTTGCTGAAATATCTTTAAAAATCGATTGTTCTGCCTTTTCTTTAAAGATCTCTATATTTTCTGAATCCGCAAGACCATTACCATGCTCCTGAACGAGCTCACGGGCGATATCATAAATGTATTCGCCTTGATAGCCGTCTTCCGGAAATTCTTTCTCGCTGCCCAGTAGTTCCAGATAGCGGGCTCTGGCCGATTCTCCAAGTACACGCATCTGTCTTCCAGCATCATTGTAATAGTATTCCCGGTACACCTCGTGTCCAGTTGCTTCGAGCAGTCGGGCGATGGCGTCACCCAAAATTGCCTGACGGCCGTGACCGATTGAGAGCGGGCCGGTAGGATTAGCACTGACGAACTCAACCATAACCCTTTTGTCAGTCCCGACATCTGAGAGACCAAATGCTTCACCCGCCTGCTCAATTTCGCCGATTACCTGCTGCCAGATTGTTTTGTTAATGGTGATGTTTACAAAACCTGGTCCGGCAATTTCAACGTTTTCAATCAACTCTTTATCTGCTTCAAGTTTTGCAGCCAATTCGGTTGCAATCTCACGCGGATTTTTCTTTTCAATCCCGGCCAGAACCATTGCAACATTAGTCGAGAAATCTCCCTGGCTTTCACTTTTGGGAACTTCAACTGTATATTTATCCTTGCCTGCCTCAGACCAGTTCCCCTCGAGAACCCCATCACTGAAACATTTGTCTACAATTTCTTTTAAACGAGCCCGAATCATAACTCTTATTTCATATATCTTTTATTATTGTTGCCAAGAGAACAGAGAACCTCGTAGCTGATCGTATCGACCCAGTTGGCGATATCATCAGCATCTATTCGGTCTTCGCCCTGTGTACCCAGCAGAATCACTTCATCACCCACTGCAACTCCAGCAATATCCGTGATATCAACCATGCACATGTTCATACAGATTCTTCCTCGTATCGGTGCACGTCGACCTCTTATCAGAACCTCTCCAAGATTGGACAATGACCTGAAATACCCGTCACTATAGCCAATCGGCAGTATAGCAAGCTGAGTTTCACGTTCGGCTACAAACGTGTGACCATAACTGACGCCTCTGCCGGCTTCTATCTTCTTAACCTGAATCACTCTCGTAGAGCACTTCATCGCTGGAAGAAGACCATTCTCAGAATCGGCAGTTCTCCCTTCAGCTCCGTCAGGATAATACCCGTATAACGATATTCCAGCTCGGACTAAATCTGCATGGGTTTCGGGAAAATAGAGAATACCACCTGAATTACATATCGATTGTTCTAAAGTAGCTTGTATTCCCTGAGTCTGGGTGATACTCGAAAAAAGTTGATAGGCCTGTTCTGAATGATTTGAAGATTTGTCATCACTGCAGGGAAAATGACTGATGATGCCTGTCACGTCAATGTGTTGAGATTCACACTTTTTAAATAACTCAGGTGCGTCGGCTGAATAAAAGCCGAGACGGCTCATACCGCAGTCAAACTTCAAGTAAATGGGGAGCTTTTTTTCAAACCTCGCTGCAGTATCTGAAATATGTGCAAGATCCTCATGATTAAAGATAACTGGAGTTAAATTATGGGATAACAAATATTCACTGTCTCGATAATCGAAGCCTACAAAAACAAGAATATCGCCGTTACATCCCGATTCACGTAACTCAACTCCTTCGGACAATTCTGCAACGCCAAAACTCGTACAGCCATTTTGTTCAAAAACCCGAGCAGACTCAATCATTGAGTGACCATAGGCATCACTTTTGACCATGGCCATGAACTTCACGCCTTCGCCAACCTTGCCGCTTAGGTATCTGTAATTGTGTGCTAAAGCAGAAGTATCTATAATTACCTGATTAAATGAAATCATTGTCTCTAATGGCTCTTATTTTCCCAGGAATACCAGGCTGACCAGGCATGACGACTGGAAAACAACAACGACCAGCCGACAGCTATGCATATAGTTCCTATGGCAGGTGCAAAAACCGAACGATTACGTAACCAAAAGCCCATCGACATCATTGCCAGGACGAGCAGCCAGGTTTTCCATGAATAGACTGCACCGATGCAGGTGTTATCATCGAAACGCTTAATGCGTTCAACACCTTTTGTAGCTGATCGATCGAGAACGATACGTGATTTAAGGCTCCCGAGGATAATGCCTGGTAAAGCAAGCCAGAGCATGTCTGCATCCGCAAGGTAAATAATTCCCCGATAGAAAAGCAGAACGCCAACAACCGTCCAGAGCGATGCGGTACAGGCGAGATGGACCTTCGGAGCAACACCTGGTTTAAAACGTCTGAGGCCCTTGCCCATAAAACAGCCTTTCTGCTGAAAAAAGATAAGCCCATCACCCTGAGCCGGGTGATGGGCTTATTTCCAGAATTTTCTGAATGGGAAATTACATTTCGGTTACTGTAATTGCTCCCTCCGGACAAACTTCTACGCAGGTCTCACAACCAAGACACTCGTCAGCTTCAACCGGATCAGCTTTTCCGTCTACCATCTCAAAAACCTGTGCAGGACATGCTGCTACACATTCTTCGTCGCCAGAACACTTATCTTTGTCTACAACTACTTCAAACATTACACACCTCCATAAGGTATTAAAATAAGCTAGGTATTATAAATACTTAGCAAGGCCCAAAACCAGTCTATCAAGACAATCGTTTTGTGTAAATATCCACTTAATGTACGGTCCTACTTTTGTCAAGGAAAAACCTATGCCACAATATGGCACAACAATCTTTATTTTTATACTTTGGACAAGACAGATCTCCTAATACCCCTCCCCAAAAAGCTAATAAAAATCTACACTATAGCGCGTGTTGAACATTGCACATCTGATTTTAGAACTTAGTTTGTTGCCGTTACTAAGCTCATACCACTGATAACTAACTACCTTT